>NZ_JAQKGV010000005.1 GCF_028617075.1 Rubrobacter calidifluminis
GAAGTATCGCCCGGGACCGTGTCTGCGGGCGGGGCGGTGTTCGATCCAGAGCACCGGCCGGGGGAGGGCGGGGAGGCTGTCCGGTCCGAGCTCCTCGAGAACCTCCGCGGCGAGGCATCCGGTATTTTCCGCGGCTTCGAAGCGCTGTTCGAGGGGCAAATCCTCGAAGAGGACCACCGGGGCGTCACCGGGATCTCCACGGTAGATGCGCACCAGGCAGCAGCCCGTCCCGAGGCGGTACCCCCGGCTCTGGTGGATGTACTCGCGGGTGAGGCTCAGGGTCTTACCTCCAGAAGCTCGAGTACCATCCGGCGTGTGGCATCACGCTATCGAGAGCGGCCCGCGCCACCTCATGGCCAAAGAGCGGCAGGTGGCGCAGAATCACCTCCATCCGACCGTCGTCCCCGGAGGATACGATCGCATACTCTGCACCCGGAGGGTTGAGGCCGACGCTGCCCGGATTGAGTACGATCGCCTCGCGGTACCGACGCAGGAACTGCTCGTGGGTGTGCCCGCCATCACGTCTGCGTGGTGGCCAGAGAACATCCGGGCCAGATCTTCCGCGGGTGTTTCGGGCGTTACGCCCTCGTCGAACGAGCGCGGCGATCCGTGGAAGCACAGGAGCGTCCTCCCTCCCCGGAGCGTTACCTCCAGCGTCTGGTGGAACCCGCACACCCAGTCGAGCTGATCGGCCGAGAGCCGCCCGGCGCACCACCGGTCTATCTCCGCGATCCGGCGCGAACCCTCGTCCTCCGGCAGGCCCCCCGGACGTAGCAGTTCGTCGTCGGCATTGCCCATGACGACCGGGCAATCGAGGGAGTGCAGGCGATCGACCGTCTCGCTGGGCCAGGGCTCGGTGGCGGCCACATCACCCAGGCATACGACGCCGTCCACACCCTCGCGCTCGACGTCCTCCAGCACCATCTCGAGCGCGAGCAGGTTGCCGTGGATGTCCGAGATCAAAGCAACCCGCGAATACATCCGGATACGTCCCCCTCACCCGGCAGGCGCCAACTTCTCCCGGGCGTAGATCACCCGGTCCACCACACCGTACTCACAGGCCTCCTCGGCCCCCATCCAGAAGTCGCGGTCGGTGTCGCGCTCTATCTTCTCGAAAGGCTGCCCCGTGACCCCGGCCAGGATCTCGTTGACCCGCCGCTTGCTGCGGACGAGCTCCCTGGCGTGGATCTCGATGTCCGAGACCTGCCCGCCGAGACCGTCCCCGTGTATGGCGCCCTGATGCAGCAGTACCCGCGTGTTCGGCAGCGCGGCACGCTTGCCCGGCGTCCCGGCCGCGAGCAGGAAAGCCCCGGCCGAGGCCGCAAGCCCTATTGCGGTCGTGGCGACATCACAGCTCACCTGCCGCATCGTGTCGTACATCGCGAGCATCGCCGTCGCACTCCCTCCCGGAGAGTTTATGTACACGTTGATGTCCCTCTCCGGATCCTCAGCATCCAGATACAGAAGCTGCGCGATGATGGCATTCGCCACCTGATCGTCCACCGGCGTCCCGAGGAAGACGATCCTGTCCTTAAGAAGCCGCGAGTAGACGTCCATCGATCGCTCGCCCCACGGCCCCCGCTCCGTCACGTACGGTACCACCAGCCCCGCCCCAGAACCCGCCATGCCGCCAACCTCCTTCTCGTCCGCGTAATATACTCCCGGAGAGTAACATTGTTGTAGTGTTTTTGCAAGTTTTATGTGGCATTCAGGGGGTGACGGGATATGGACCTTCCGCATCTGAGGGAGTTACGACGTCGGGCGGTGATGAGCCAGGAGCAGCTGGCGCAGAGGAGTGGGGTGGCGCGGGATACGATCTCGAAGCTGGAGAACGGGCAGAGGAGGGCGTATCCGAAGACGGTGCACAAGCTGGCGGCTGCGCTCAGCGTGGATCCGCGGGTGCTGGTCGGCGGCGTCGAGTATCTGGAGGAGTCCGGCGAGGAGACATCCGGGACGTCCAGCGAGAAGAAAGAGGAGAAGAAGAGGATCGGGTTCTAGGCGGGGGTACCGCGCCGGTTTGGAGGCCCTCCCGTTTATGAGAGGGAAGGGGTGATCTCAGGGCGCGGTGGTTCCTCCGGCCGGGCTTCCCTGGGAGGAGAGTTCCGTCACGCTCTGGCTCTGACGGGAGGAGACGGTGTTGCTCCTCTGGGATGCGCCGCTCTCACGGATGATCTTCTTGACGTCCGGGAGATCGGGTAGCTGGATGTGTGGCGGCCGGGACGGCGTGGGAGTGGCTCTGGAAGAGGACGCCGGACCTGGGGTACCCGAGGCGGAACCGGGTGTGTCACCGGAGGCCGGACTACCGGGTGCAGAGGATTGGCGCGCCGCGGACGAGGGTTGACGCTGCAGGGCGTCTGCGGCCGGTTGTGTAGTGGCGGAGGCACCCTGAGGTGGGGAGGCCGCGGACGTTGAGAGTGATTCACCACCGCTCTGCGACGTGGGGGCTGCAGTGGGCGCACCGAAGGACGACCGCGTCGCGGCCTCGGCCATCGGCGGGACGGACCTCCGTCCGGTCTTCCCACCGCTGCGGTGCTCCCCGGCGGAGCTCCTGATGGGTGCTATCGAGGGAGCGGACGGCTCCGCGGCCGCCCGGATACTGCCCGTGGCACCTCCTCGAGAAGAGCCCTCGAGGATCCACCAGCCGGCACAGGCAACGAGCGCCACGAGTGTCAGTATCGCCGCCGCACCGTTGCGCAGGCCGCGCCTGCCGGGATGTCCGGGTGCGCCGTGGCGCCTGCGGGAAACCGGCGCGCCTCCGGCCAGGATGCGGTGTCTGCGGCCCGCACGGCGCCCACCGGAGGCGATGAGATCCTCCAGGTCCGCGGCCAGGGCTCCAGCGTCGGGATGCCGCCCGGCGGGATCCTTGGAAAGGAGGCGTCCGAGGATCAGGTCGAGCCCCCTGGGAACCGAGGGGTTCTTCGAAGAGGGTGGGGCGATGTGTTCTCTGACATGCATCATCGCGACCGCTATCGGGTTTTCAGCCTCGAAGGGGACCTCTCCGGTGAGCATCTCGTAGAGCGTGACGCCGAGAGAGTAGAGGTCGCTCTTGGGACCCGTCTGTTCTCCGAGGGCCTGCTCCGGCGAGATGTAGTAGACCGAGCCCAGAATTGTCCCCGGCGCTGTCACCCGCGTGGCGTCTGCCGCCCGGGCGATACCGAAGTCCGCGAGCTTTGGTTCCCCGGAGGGGGTGAGCAGAACGTTCTGCGGCTTCACGTCGCGATGGACGACGCCCTGAGAATGGGCCGCATCGAGGGCCCGGGCTATCCCGGCGGCGATGCTGGCCGCTTCGCGCCATTCCAGGCGACCCCGGCGCAGGATGAGGTCCCTGAGCGTGCCTCCCTCCACGTACTCCATCACGATGCAGGGCAGCTCGCCTTCGCGGGGAGCATCGTATATCTCCACCACCCCCGGATGCTCGAGCGACGCCGCGGCCAGGGCCTCCTGACGGAAACGGGCCACGAACCTGGGATCCCGCGCGTAGGGTTCCTTGAGCACCTTGATCGCAACCTGACGGTTCAGAAGACGGTCACGAGCGGCGTAGACCTCGCCCATCCCGCCACCCCCGAGGTAGCGTTCAACCTCGTAACGCCCTGAAATCAGCGTCTTCTCCTCAAGCAAGATGCCCTGCTACCTCCTGTCGCACCCGCGGCCTTTCCGTAGAGAGGGTTCTTACACCCCTATATATCCCGTCCGGTGCCCAAGAGCAAACAACATACTCCGTTTATTCGAACGGTTGCAGGCGGCGTTCGGATCATCCCGCAGCCTCAGAACCCGCGGCGCCGACGGGCGAGCCGACGGACGATGACCGAAGCTCCGAGGAGTGCGCTCATCCTGACCGCTCCCTGCAGCGCGGCTTCGGTGAGATCGTCCCTTATACCCCTCCTCTCCGGGATTCGCCGATCTATGTAGCGGTTCACCGGCCGGCTGAGGCCCATGGCCAGCCCCAAAGCCAGTATGGTGACCAGCCTTCGCTGCATCTTGTCGCTCATACCGTGCACCTCCCCGGTCTCCGGACCTTTCTCTCCCCGCTGCCTCAGCACCTCTTCGATGCCTGGCGCGCCGAGCGTGTAGGCCTCACGGGAAGAATCCTCATCCCGCTTTATATACCCCTTGTCGAGCAGATACCTCACGGCGACGGCGCACGCCGGGGATGAAGGTTCGAGACCCGCACGGGTCGCCGCCCCCCTCTCCTGGGGCACCCCTTCCCCACCCAGTAGTACCGGCGCGTTCGGTCTTCCGCCCGCCAGATCGTAGATGGCGCCCAGGAGCCGGGAGGCATCACGCTCCACGCCGCTGGTCACCGGGTCCCATCCAGCAGCACCCTCATCCCGGTAGATTCCGTCTCCGCCGTTCGAGCTCATATCTTCTCCCCTTTTGGGTCGTTCGACTTCCCACCCTCATCCTTTGGCTTGCGCTCCCCCTCGTCCTTGCCCTCGGGATGTCTCCATTCGATCACCTGGTTCAGCTCGGCTCCCACCAGGACGATCACCGTCGAGTAGTAGATGTAGAGCAGAAGGATGATGATCCCCGCGAAGGAGCCGTAGGTGGCGTTGTAGGATCCGAAGGTGGAGACATAGACGGAGAAGAGCAGCGAGAATCCCACCCAGAAAACCAGCGCCATCACCGATCCCGGACTGATCCAGCGCCACCTCTGCGTCACGGCCGGGGCATAATAGTAGACGAGCGCGAAAGCCAATAGCACGAAACAGGCGAGGATCGGCCACTGGATCACGGACCAAACCGTCTGGAAGACCCCGTTCAGGCCGACCAGCCCCGCGAGCCCGCCCCCCACGGAGGCCCCGAAGACCACGATGCCGAGCGCCACCACCAGAAGGACGATCACGGCGAGCGAGATGAAGATCGAGATCCCGTACACCTTCCAGAAGGGGCGGTTCTCGTCCACCCCGTACATCACGTTCATCGCCTCCATCACCGAGCGAAAGGCGCCGGAGACGCCCCACAGGGCCAGAAGCACCGAGACAATGGCCCCGAAGGTGAACGCCCCGCTCGCCTTGCTCTGCGCTATCGAGAGGAGCTGGGTCTTTATGAGCTGGGTCGCCGAGGCAGGCATCACCCCTGAGACGCTCCTGATCAGGGTGTTCACCAGATCCTCCGCCCCGAATATCCCGAGCAGGGAGAGCAGGAAGACGAAGAAGGGGAACAGCGCGAAGAAGATCCTGTAGGTCAGGTTGCCCGCGAAGGCCATCACATGGTCCTCGCCGACCTCCTTGATCGTCTGCTTGACGATCTCCAGCGTCTTCAGCCTGCCTGCCACCTCTCTCACCTCCCGCGGCCACCGGCATCCGGAGACCTGTCCCCGGAGCCACACGCCGGAGCAGGCACGTTCCGCCGGTGATATGTTCGATCCTCAAGCAACACGGTAAACCATCCTCCATTCTCGTGCCCCACGCCCTGGTGCCATATGTGCTGTGCACCATACCCCGCCGGTGAGAAGAGCAAACAGCCCGCGGCGAACGCCCCCGCGCTTGGTCGCCACCGGTAGCCTGCGTTAAACTAGCCGGGTTCAGAGGAAGGAAAGTCAGGACAGATAGATTGCGTTGTTTGTGGCGGAGACACTGAAAGACCCCCCCGGGATACTAGGCTCCACCCTCGAGGCCCTGCGCACGCTCTACGAGCGCCGCTGGCTGCTCTGGTACATGATCCAGCGCGACGTCTCCAAGTCCTACCAGGGTTCGGTGCTCGGGTTCGCCTGGGCCTTCCTTGGGCCGCTGCTCTTGATAGCGCTCTACACGATAGTCTTCTCGAAGATACTCGGGTTCCGCTTCCGGCAGGTGGCGGGAGACCCTTCGCTCAACTTCGGGCTATACCTCTACTGCGGGCTCATCCCCTACCAGATGTACGCCAGCACCCTCAACTCGGCCACGGGCATCATCCAGGGCAACTCGATGCTGGTGAAGAAGATGGTCTTCCCGACGGAGATACTGCCGTTCGTCTCGGCCACCTCGACGCTCGCCGAGCGCCTCTTCGAGCTGGTGGTGCTGCTCGCGCTCCTGGTCGCCTTCGGACACCCGCCGGGCTGGACGATAGTGCTGCTGCCAGCCATCTTCGTCATACAGCTCCTGTTCATCCTGGGACTGAGCTATCTGTTCTCGGTGATAGGGGCGTACCTGCCGGACATCAAGGAGACGGTGCGCTCGATCGTCAGGGCCTCGTTCTTCGTCACCCCGGTGATCTGGCCGGCAGACAGGGCCAAGGGCGTCTTTCACTACATAGTCTCCCTAAACCCGATAGCCTACTTCGTCGAGGCCTACCGGGACCTCATAATCTCCCGCACCCTCCCTGGTGCGATCTCGACGCTCGGGTTCACGGTGTTCTCGATCCTCCTCTTCGCCGGGGGCCTGATGCTCTTCGTCCGCACCAAGCATCGCTTCCCCGACCTGATATGAGCCTGGCGGTAAGACTCAGGAACGTCTCCAAGAGCTTCCGGATCTACCCGAGGCAGCGCGAGCGCATCCTCGAGGCGATCACCTTCGGCAGACTCCGCTACAGCCGGGACTTCTGGGCGCTCAGGGATATAAACCTCGACGTGGAGGCGGGCACCTCTCTGGGCATCCTGGGGCGCAACGGAGCCGGCAAGAGCACGATGCTCGAGATCGTCGCCGGTATCCTGCAGCCGACCGCCGGCACGGTGGAAACAAACGGCCAGATAGTCCTTTTGCAGATAGGAGCCGGGATCAACCCGCAGTTCACCGGCCGGGAGAACGTGATGCTCACCGGGCTCATCCTCGGCATAGACCGCAAGAAGATGCTCGAGCGCTTCGACGAGATCGAGGAGTTCGCCGACCTCGGAGATTTCATGGACCAGCCGGTGAAAAACTACTCGAGCGGCATGCGCTCGCGGCTGGGGTTCGCGGTAGCGGTCAACGTCGAGCCGGACATCCTGATCGTCGACGAGAGCCTCTCGGTCGGCGACGCCCTCTTCAAAGCGAAGGGGCTGCAGAAGATGCGCGAGCTGCGCGACCGGGGGACGACCATCCTCTTCGTCTCGCACAGCACCTCCCAGATAAAGGACTTCTGCGAGAAGGGCGTGCTGCTGCACGAGGGCAGGATGATAGCCCACGGAGACGTCGCGGAGGTGGCCGATCGTTACCAGGCGCTCCTCGCGAGCATCCGGGCCTCGGAGAAGGGCGGGGCACAGGACGGCTACCGGCTGCAGGAAGAGGAGAACGACTTCGCCCCGAGCTTCAAGGAGAACCCGGATCTCGCCCGCCGGGCGAAGCGTCTGCGCCACGGCACGGGTGAGGCGAGGATCTCACACGTCGAGGTCCTGGACGAACAGGGCCGGCCTACGGAGGAGGTGAGCCCGGAGGAGCGGGTGACGGTCCGGGTGCACGTGGAGTACGAGCAGCCGGTGCCGGCGAGCGCGGTCGGGATCACGCTGCGCAACAACAGCGGCCTCGACGTCTTCTCGACCTCCACCGCGCTGGAGGGACGGAAGATCGGACCAAAAGCAAAGGGGGAGCGTCTCATCGCGGATTTCTCTTTCCAGCCTGCCCTGAGACCGGGGCTCTACAGCGTGGGCGCCTTCGTCTCCCCGCCTGCCGGGGGGCACGTCTTCCTGGACTGGGTGGACGTCGCGGCGGTCTTCGAGGTCGGGAAACCGCAGGAGCGACGTCAGATCCCGGGCCTCTTCCACCTGCCGACCGAGGTGGCCGTCCACAGCCTGGCCCGCCGCAGCGCCTCTTAGAGGACGATGCCCAGGGTTTCGGTCGTCGTCCCGAGCTGGAACACCCGCGGCCTCCTGCAGGCTTGCCTGGCCTCGCTGCGCCGCCAGAGTTTCCGGGACTTCGAGGTGGTGGTCGTCGACAGCGGCTCAACCGACGGCTCGGTGGAGATGGTGGAGCAGGATTTCCCGGAGGCGCGGGTGGTGGCCCTCGGTGAGAACCGGGGGTTCTCCGGGGCGGCGAACGCCGGCATCGAGGCCACGGACTCGGAGCTCGTCGCCCTGCTCAACAGCGACACCGAGCAGGACGTCGGGTGGCTCTCGGCGCTCGTCGCAGCCTCCGACGCCCACCCGGAGGCGGGGATGTTCGCGAGCAGGATGCTCTCGCTCCACGACCGCCGCGTCCTCGACGGCGCGGGGGATGCGCTGCGCGCGAGCGGGCTCCCCTACCGCGTCGGCCACGGCGAGGTGGACCGCGGGCAGTACTCCGTAAAACGCTACGTCTTCGGGGCGTGCGCCGCCGCCGCCCTCTACCGCCGCAGGATGCTCGAGGAGGTCGGGCTCTTCGACGAGGACTTCTTCGCCTACTGTGAGGACGGGGACCTCTCGTTCCGGGCGCAGCTCGCCGGCTATCGCTGCCTCTACGTGCCGGACGCCGTGGTCTATCACGCCGGCGGGGCCTCGAGCGGCGGGGGACGCAGCCCGACCGCGACCCGCCTGGGCACCCGCAACAGCATCCTGCTGCTCGTGAAGGACCTGCCGGCACCGCTCGTCCCCGCGACGCTGCCCGCATTCCTCGCCGGGCAGATGCTCCGCCTCGCTACCTCCGCGGCCACGGGGACCCTGTCGGCGCACCTGGCCGGGCTCTCGGAGGTGCCCGCGATGGTCCCCGCGATGCTGCGCAAGCGCCGCAGGGTGCAGAAACTGCGCCGGGTGGAGGTGGAGTACGTGGAAAGGTTGCTCGAGGCGTCCTCGCGGGAGGCCCGCAGGAGCCTGCTGCGCCGGGCGAAGGACCGGGTGTTGTCGGGGATCGGCGGATGAGGTTCTCGGCGGTGATCGTCAACTACGCCTCCTGGCTGCACACCCTGCGGTGCGTCGAGAGCCTGCTCGGGGCGGGGGACCCGGAGATCGTAGTGGTGGACAACGACCGCGAGGAGCCACCGGGGCTCCCGGAAGGGGTACGCCTCCTGCGAAACCCCGAGAACCTCGGCTTCGCCCGCGCCTGCAACCGGGGCCTCCGCACCTCGAGCGGCGAGATCGTGGTGTTCGTGAACCCCGACGTCATCGTCGAGCGGGACTTCTTCGAGCGCCTCGGTGAGTTCTTCCGCTGCGCCCCGCAGGCCGGGGTCGTGGGGCCCAGGATCGTCGACGGCACGGGCACCCTGCAGCTCTCGGCCCGCCGGGAGGTGAACCTCGCCTCCGGACTCCTCGGTCGCACCTCCCTCCTGACTCGCGCGTTTCCCAAAAGCCGCCTCGTGCGGCGGATGTTCCCGGCGGCCGGGGAGCCCGGGGCCCCGGTCGCGGTCGACTGGGTCTCCGGGGCCTGCCTGGCAGCGAGGCGGGAGGTGCTGGAGGAGCTGGGAGGCTTCGACGAACGGTTCTTCATGTACTTCGAGGACGCCGACCTCTGCCGCCGCGCCCGTCAGGCGGGCTGGAAGGTCTTCTACCTGCCCCGGGTGCAGGTCGTCCACCACACCGGGGCGAGCAGCGGCGACAGGACCCGCGCGATCCTGAGGCTGCACAAGAGCGCCTTTCTCTACCACCGCAAGCACGGCCCGCACGGTCCCTTCGGGATCTACGACCTGCTCGTCCTGCTCGGGCTGTGCGCCCGGGCGGGGGTGCGGCTGGCGGGTACGCTCCGGCCTCAGGGCGAGTAGACGGGCAGCCTCCCCGCAGGAACCCCGGAGAGCGGCGGGGCAGCGGCGTCTTTCTCGGAGAGGATGGGGTCTTCGAGGGGCCAGTCTATCCCGATCTCCGGGTCGTTCCAGAGAACGGAGCCCTCGGCCTCCCGGTTGTAGGGTGCGGTGCACTTGTACGCGAAGAGCGCCGTCTCGCTCAGCACCACGAAACCGTGGGCGAAGCCCTCCGGCACCCAGAGCTGGCGCCTGTTCTCCGAGGAGAGCACCACCCCGGTCCAGCGCCCGAAGTAAGGCGAGCCCCGGCGGATGTCCACCGCCACGTCGAAAACCTCCCCGGCAAGGACGTAGACCAGCTTGCCCTGCTGGTCCGGGTTCTGGTAGTGCAGCCCGCGCAGCACGCCGCGGCGCGAGAAGGAGAGGTTGTCCTGGACGAAGACGCCCGGCAGGCCAGCCTCCTCGTAGCGGCGGCGGCTCCAGGTCTCCATGAAGAACCCGCGCTCGTCCCCGAAGACGTCTGGTTCGACTATCAACACGCCCGGAAGCGGCGTCTCCACGACCCTCACGCGAGAGGTTCCTCCCCGGCTATGTCGAGCAGGTAGCGCCCGTAGCTGTTCTTCCTCATGGGTTCGGCCAGCCGGACGAGATCCTCCGCGGATATGTACCCCATGCGGTAGGCCACCTCCTCCGGGCATCCGATCTTCAGCCCCTGCCGGTGCTCGATGGTCTCGATGAAGTTCGTCGCCTGCTGCAGCGTCTCGTGGGTGCCGGTATCCAGCCACGCCATCCCCCGCCCCAGAAGCTCGACCCTGAGCTGCCCGCGCCTGAGGTACTCGACGTTGACGTCGGTGATCTCAAGCTCCCCCCGCGCCGAGGGCTTCAGGTTCGCGGCGATGTCCAGGACCTGGTTGTCGTAGAAGTAGAGCCCGGTCACCGCGTAGTGCGAGCGGGGTCTCTCCGGCTTCTCCTCGATGCTCACCACCCGCCGCTCCTCGTCGAATTCGATCACCCCGTAGCGTTCCGGGTCGCGCACGTAGTAGCCGAAGACGGTCGCCCCCTCCTCCCTCGAGGCCGCCTCGCGCAGCGTGCTCCCGAAACCCTGCCCGTAGAAGATGTTGTCCCCGAGGATGAGCGCGACCGGCCCGTCCCCGACGAACCCGCGCCCGATGATGAACGCCTGCGCGAGCCCCTCCGGACGGGGCTGCTCGGCGTAGCTGAGCGTGATGCCCCACTGCGAGCCGTCCCCGAGGAGCTGGCGGAAGCGCGGCAGGTCCTGCGGGGTCGAGATCACGAGGATCTCCCTTATCCCTGCGAGCATCAGCGTACTGAGAGGGTAGTAGACGAGAGGCTTGTCGTAGACCGGCAGAAGCTGCTTGCTGACGACGTGAGTCAGCGGGTAGAGCCTGGTCCCCGATCCCCCGGCCAGGATTATGCCTTTCAACCGTACACCTCCATGGCCGCCCATGCTAGCGCACGGGCGGCTCTCTCGCAGCCCCGGCACACCTTGAAAGGGGTTCTCCCGGTATGCTACTTTCCCGGTCGTATGCTCCCCGTCCTCAACCTGCGAACTACCACGGGCCCCGGACGATGTCCACTTGGGACACCCGGACGAGCGGCTGCGTGAGGTTTCATCATCTCGGAAAGGCGGGGAACACTTGAGCATCGAGAGAGAATCCGGCAGAAGAGGCGGCGTGATCGCCGCGTGGCGCGGCTGGCTGCCGGAGATACCGGACGAGGCGGTGGTCACGCTGGGCGAGGGGGAGACCCCCCTGATCCCGGCGACGCGTCTCTCGGAGCGGGTCGGGGCTAAGGTCTACCTCAAGTTCGAGGGGACGAACCCGACGGGCTCGTTCAAGGACCGCGGGATGACCGTGGCGATGAGCCGGGCGAAGGCAGCCGGGAGAGAGGCCTGCGTCTGCGCCTCGACGGGCAACACGGCGGCCTCCGCGGCGGCCTACGCGGGGAGGGCGGGCATGGCGTGCTTCGTCGTCGTCCCGGCCGGGAAGATAGCCTCGGGCAAGTCCGTCCAGATCCTGGCGCACGGGGCACGGATCATCCAGATCGAGGGGAACTTCGACGCGGCGCTCGCCATCTGCCGCCGCCTCGCGCAGGAGGTGGAGGAGATCGCGCTGGTCAACTCGGTGAACCCCGACCGCATCGAGGGTCAGAAGACGGCGGCCTTCGAGATCGCGCGGGCGCTGGGCCGGGTGCCGGACGCGCTCGCGCTTCCGGTCGGGAACGCAGGCAACATCACCGCCTACTGGAAGGGCTTCGTCGAGTGGCGCGAGGCGGGCCGGTCGGAGAAGACCCCGAGGATGATCGGCTTCCAGGCTGCCGGAGCGGCCCCGCTCGTCCTGGGGCACGACGTTGAGAGCCCGGAGACGGTGGCGAGCGCGATCAGGATCGGCTCCCCAGCGAGCCGTGAGGGGGCGCTCGCGGCGGCGCGGGAGTCCGGAGGGGCGATCGAGAGCGTCACGGACGAGGAGATCCTCTCTGCCCAGAGCCTCGTCGCCCGCGAGGAGGGCGTCTTCTGCGAGCCGGCCTCGGCGGCGGGGGTGGCGGGCCTCCTCAAGCTGGCCCGCGAGGGACGCGCCCCGGAGGGGACCGTCGTCTGCGTGCTGACCGGCCACGGCCTCAAGGACCCGCAGGCGGTGGTCGAGCGGGCGCGGTTCCCGGAGCCCGTGGCGGCGAGCTTCGAGGCCGTCGTCCGGCGCGTGGGGAGGGTGCTCGCGTGATCTCGGTCCGGGTACCCGCGACCTCGGCCAACCTGGGCCCGGCCTTCGACGCGGTGGGGCTCGCGCTCTCTTTGGGCACCAGGATCAGCCTGGACATCTCCCCCGAGCCGGTCGTCGAGGTGCACGGGGAGGGAGCGTGGATGATCCCGCAGGGCACCGAGCACCCGGCCTACCGCGCGGCCCGCTTCGTCGCCGAGATGGCCGACGAGGCCGAGCTGCACTTCCACCTCGTACAGCACAACGACATCCCACCCTCGCGGGGGCTCGGCGGGAGCGCCGCGGCGCTCGTCGGTGGGGCGGTGGCGGCGAACGACCTGCTCGGGCGGGCGCTCGCCGCCCCGGACCTCCTGAACCTGGTCTGCGAGCTCGACGGCCACCCGGACAACGCCGCGCCCGCGCTGCTCGGCGGGCTCGTCATCGGCACCCTCACCGCCGAGGGGGTAAAGAGCGTCCGGCTCGAGCCCGAAGGCCTCCGGGCGGCCGTCGCGGTGCCGGATTTCACCGTCTCGACGACCGCCGCCCGCCGGGCCCTCCCGGAGATGGTCCCCCACCGCGACGCGGTCTTCAACGTCGGGCGCTCCGGGCTGCTGCTCGGGGCGCTCGCCACCGGAGAGTACCACCTGCTACGGGTCGCGATGCAGGACCGGCTGCACCAGCCCTACCGCGCGCACCTCATCCCGGGGCTCGAGGAGGTCATCGAAGCCGCCCTCGAAGCCGGGGCCTACGGCGCCTCCCTCTCCGGCTCGGGACCGACCGTCATAGCCTTCGTCGCGGAGGAGGTGGCCGCGCGGGTGGCCTCCGCGATGCGCGCGGCCTTCGGCAAAAGAGGCGTCGAAGCACGGGCGTGGGCGCTTGAGGTGGACCTCGCCGGAGCCCGGGTGGAACCCCCGGGCGAGGTAGGCTCCCCCGTGCTCGAACCCGTGCCGTAGAATGAGGGCTGTCCGGTAGATCACGAATTCCAGAATATCCCCCGGTCGGGGGATGTGAAAAGCCCCGCCACGCCGTAACATTACGCTCAGAAGGTGGCCGGGATGCTACCCTCCCCCGCCCGGCCATCTCTTCTTCTCCAGACACACCCCGGTCGCTTGACAAACTGCTACAAGCTGTTCTATCCTTCGCACAGCTTACGAGAGTGTTGCAGGCGAGCGAAGGGATACCTTGAGCGAAACGACTCGAAGGTTGCAGGCGGCGGAGGGGCACAGGCCCGCCTCCGTCTTCTGGCTCGCCCCGCCCATCCATCCCCGAGTATCCACGGTGTCCGCTCCGTCCGCCCTACGACTAATTATCCGGGCGGGCCGGAGCGGTGTACTCCGGTCCGCCTAGAGAGCCGGCGAGGAGCATCCCGCTCCAACTTCCGGCCGAAAGGTCCCCCAAAACCAACGAGCAAGGCCGAGAAAACGAAAGAGAACAGGAGCACCGTGGAGAATACCGCCCATCAGATAGAGTACAGGCCTCGCACCGGCAGCGAGGCGATGTGTGAGGCGCTGCTCGACGAGGGGGTCGAGCATCTCTTCGGGTACCCGGGCGGGGCGATCATGCCGTTCTACGACGCGCTCCCTGAGTACCCGCTCAGGCACGTGCTGGTGCGTCACGAGCAGGCCGCCGCGCACGCTGCCGACGGCTACGCGCGGGCGACGGGGAGGGTCGGGGTGTGCGTGGCGACCAGCGGCCCCGGAGCGACCAACCTGGTCACCGGGCTCGCGACGGCGCAGATGGACTCGGTGCCGGTGGTGGCGATAACCGGGCAGGTCGGCCGGGGGGCGATGGGCAAAGACTCCTTCCAGGAGACCAACGTGATGGGCATGGCGATGCCCTTCACCAAGCACTGTTTTCTGGTCGAGGAACCCGAAGAGCTCTACGAGACGATCCGGCGGGCCTTCGCCATAGCCCGCTCCGGGCGGCCCGGGCCGGTCCTGGTCGACGTGCCGAAGGACGTGCAGCTCGCCACCTGCGGGGGCGGCAACTGGTACCGCCGGCTGCGGGAGGCGCCGCCGCCGATCACGGAGCCCGCACTCGAGGCCGCCGCGCTCCTGCTGCGCAACGCCCGCCGGCCGATCATCCTGGCCGGGCACGGCGTCATCCTCTCCGGGGCGGAGAGGGAGCTGATGCTGCTCGCCGAGCGCACCGGCGCCCCGGTCGTGACGACCCTGCTCGGGATCAGCGCCATCCCCGAGGACCATCCGCTCTACATCGGGTGGCCCGGGATGCACGGGGCGGCGAGCGTCAACCGGGCGATAGACCGCGCGGATCTGCTGTTCGCGGTGGGGATGCGCTTCGACGACAGGATCACGGGCGACCCGAAGCGGTTCGCGCCGAACGCGAAGGTCGTCCACGTCGACATAGACCCTTCGGAGATGGGCAAGGTCATAAGGCCCACGGTGGGCATCACCGCCGACGCGAAGCTCGCGCTGCGCGGCGTCCTCTCGCACCTGCGCGAGATCCCCGACGAGAGGTTCCGCGAGCGGGCGCGCTGGCGCGAGGAGATAGAAGAGAGCCAGCGGCCGGAGAGGGCGCGGGAGGAGGAGGCCAGCGAAAAGTTCGGGCCGATCAGGATCCTGCGCGCCATAAAGCGGGCCGCCGGGGAGGAGGTGCGGCTCGTCACCGACGTGGGCCAGCACCAGATGTGGGCCGCCCGCTTCTTCGAGTTCACCCGACACAACAGCCACATAACGAGCGGGGGGCTCGGGACGATGGGGTTCGCGCTTCCGGCGGCGATGGGGGTGGCGCTCGGCTGCCCCGGCGAACCGGTGTGGGTCGTCGCCGGAGACGGCGGCTTCCAGATGAACCTGCAGGAGCTCGCGACCATCCGCGACCTCGGGCTCGACATCAAGGTCGCCATCATGAACAACGGCTACCTCGGCATGGTGCGCCAGTGGCAGGAGTTCTTCCACGACCGCCGCTACTCGGAGACCCCTATCACCGGCCCCGACTACGAGCACCTCGCCCGGGCCTACGGCATCGCCGGCAGGACGGTGCGCGAGGGGGACGACGTCGAGGAGGCCGTCCGGTGGGCGCAGGAACAGGAAGGTTGCGTGGTGCTCGACTTCCACATAGACCCCGAGGCCAACGTCTACCCGATGATCCCCGCCGGCATGAGCGTCGCCGAGATGATCGAGGAAGATGACGCCTCCTGAGGAAGAGACCGTCCTCGAGGTCCGGCTCGCCGCCGGGGTCTACCCGATCTCGCGGCTTATCACGACGATAACCGGCAAGAGGATGCCGCTCAGAAGCCTCACCCTCGCCCGCGACGGGGAGGGCAGGACGCACGCCGCGCTCTCTTTGGGTTGCGGAGAGGAGGCGGCCCGTCGCTACGCCGTGCTGCTCTCGGGGCTCGAGGACGTCGAGGAGGCGACGGTAGCCGGGGAGACCGTGGAGGTGGTCGTGGCTTCCGGCGGGATCGGCCCCGCAGCGGAGGGCATAACCCACACGAGTTGCGGGGAGCTGGTCCTCGCCTGCGGGACACCGCAGAGCGTCGAGTCCTGGCTCAAGGACAGGAAGAGTGGAGGAGAGGTCGTGTTGAGGGTCGGTCCGCTGGTCCGGCCGGGAGGAGGTACAGATGGCTCGCGTATACCGTGAAGGGGACATCGGGGACGAGATAAGGCGCCGCCGCATCGCGGTCCTGGGCTACGGAAGCCAGGGGCATGCCCACGCGCTGAACCTCAAAGACTCTGGCTGCGAGGTGACCGTCGGGCTGTACGAGGGCTCTGGAAGCTGGAAGAAGGCCGAGGCCGACGGGCTCAAGGTGGCCTCCGTCGCCGAGGCGACCCGCTGGGCGGACGTCGTGATGATCCTGCTACCCGACGAGAAGCAGCCCAGGGTCTTCGAGAGCGAGGTCGCGCCGAACCTCGAAGAGGGGAACCTGATGCTCTTCGCCCACGGCTTCAACGTACACTTCAACCAGGTCTCGGTACCGCCCGAGGTGGACCTCGGGCTCGTCGCGCCCAAAGGCCCCGGTCACGTCCTGAGGCAGCTCTACACCGAGGGCAAGGGCCTGCCGGCGCTCTTCGCCGTCGCCAACGACGCGAGCGGGACAGCACGCGATCTCGTACTCTCCTACGCCAAGGGCATCGGGTGCGCGCGGGCCGGGGTTTTGGAGACCACCTTCGCCGAGGAGACCGAGACCGACCTCTTCGGGGAGCAGGCGGTGCTCTGCGGCGGGCTCTCGGCGCTACTCAAGGCCGGCTTCGAGACGCTGGTAGAGGCCGGCTACCAGCCCGAGCTCGCCTACTACGAGTGCGTCAACGAGCTCAAGCTCATCACCGACCTCATCTACGAGGGCGGGCTCGCCCGGATGCGCTATTCTATATCCAACACCGCCGAGTACGGCGACTACACCGCGGGGCCGAGGCTCATAGACGAGTCGGTGAAGGAGAGGATGCGCGAGATCCTCTCCGACATCCAGAGCGGGCGCTTCGCCAAGCAGTGGGTGCTCGAGAACCAGGCCGGCACCCCGAGCTTCCTCGCGATGCGCCGGCGGGAGGCGGCCTCGCAGGTCGAGAAGGTGGGGGCACAGTTGAGAGCGCTCGCCGCCGAAGGAACCGGGGCGCCGGGGGGTGAGAAGGGATGAGCAGGAAAGGGTTCGAGGTCTCGGACGAGCAGTGGATCTACCACGGCGGGGAGTTCGTGCGCCTGGGTGAAGTCCGGCTCTCCCCCGCCACCCACGCGCTCAACTACGGCACGGGGGTCTTCGAGGGCATCCGGGCTTACTGGAACGAGAGTCGGGGGACGCTGCAGGTCCTCAAGCTGCGCGAGCACTACGAGCGCTTCCTCAACTCCTGCGAGCTGCTGCACATAGACTGCGGTCACACGGTAGAGGAGCTCTGCGAGATCACGCTCGAGATCCTGCGGCGCAACGCCCCGCGCGAGGACACCTACATAAGGCCGCTGGCGTACAAGGCGGCGGAGTCGATCGGGGTGAAGCTCGCGCTGCCATCGGAGCTCTCGATCTTCACGGCCCCGATGGCGAACTACGTCGAGCTCACCGGGCTCAGGTGCTGCGTCTCCTCCTGGAGGCGGGTCTCGGACAACGCGATCCCGCCGCGCGCCAAGACCACCGGCTCGTACATCAACACGGCGCTCGCGGTGGACGCAGCCCACCGGGCGGGATACGACGAGGCGATCTTCCTCACCCAGAGCGGCTACGTCTCGGAGGCGAGCGCGGCGAACATCTTCCTCGTGCGCAAGGGGAACCTCATCACCCCGCCGCCCACCGCGGACATTCTGGAGGGGATAACGCGGGCGGCGGTGATGGAGCTCGCCGAGAAGGAGCTCGGGATGCCGGTCGTCGAGCGCGACGTCGGGCGCACCGAGCTCTACGCTGCGGAGGAGGTCTTCTTCACCGGCACCGGCTTCCAGATAGCCCCGGTCGTCGAGATAGACGACCACCCCATCGGGAGCGGACGGGTCGGCCCCGTGGTGGAGAGGCTGCAGGAGATGTACTTCCGGGCCGCCCGGGGCGAGTGGCCCGAGTACGAGGGCTGGACCGTGCCGGTCGAGGTCGTGCACGGGGCCGCCAGATGAGAGGCCACCGCTAGAGGGAGATTTCTTGGGCATCTCTTTCCACATCCTACGGCGACTAACCAGGGTGGCCGCCGGGCGAATTACCAGCCCCGGCTGCTAGGGCCGGGCACCCCGAAGAAGGGGGCGCAGGCGGCCACCCTCCACCGACGAGCCCCCGACAGGAACCAAGGATGATCCAGCGAAAGAGCAGGAGGCGAAAGAGATGCGCCGCATACAGATCTTCGACACCACCCTCAGGGACGGCGAGCAGTCGCCCGGGATCTCGCTCTCCGTCGAGGAGAAGGTAGAGATCGCCCACCAGCTCGGGCGTCTCAGGGTAGACGTGATAGAGGCCGGCTTTCCCATCACCTCGGAGGGGGATTTCGAGGCGGTGAGCCGGATCGCCTCGGAGGTCAGAGGCCCCGTGATAGCCGGGCTCGCCCGCATCCATCAGGCGGACATCGAGCGAGCCTGGGAGGCCGTGCGGTGGGCCGGGAGGCCGCGGGTGCACACGTTCGTCGGAACCTCCGACCTGCACATAGAGCACCAGATGCGCTCGAGTCGTGAGGAGATCCTGCGCCGCGCCGCCGAGGCCGTCGAGCTCGCGAAGTCCCTCTGCCCCGAGGTCGAGTTCTCCCCGATGGACGCCACCCGCACGGACATCGGCTACCTCTCCGAGGTGGTCGCGGCGGCCGTGGAGGCCGGGGCCGACGTGATAAACATCGCCGACACCGTCGGCTACACCACCCCGCCGGAGTTCGCGACCTTCCTCACCGAGCTCAGGCGGCGGGTACCGCATCTCGAGGAGAGGGTCCTCTCGGTGCACTGCCACGACGACCTCGGGATGGCCGTGGCCAACTCGCTCGCCGGGGTCGAGGCCGGGGCGACGCAGGTCGAAGTCGCGGTCAACGGGATCGGGGAGCGGGCTGGCAACACCTCGCTCGAGGAGGTGGTGATGGCGCTCGTGACCCGGCGCGACCACTACGGCGTCGAGGTCGGGGTGGAGACGCGCCAGCTCGCCAACACCAGCCGGATGGTCTCGAACATAACCGGCTACGAGGTGCCGCCGAACAAGGCCGTGGTCGGGCGCAACGCGTTTCTGCACGAGTCGGGGATACACCAGGACGGCGTGCTCAAGGACCGCAGGACCTTCGAGATCATGAAACCCCAGGACATCGGGATCCAGGGGAACAACATCTTCCTCGGCAAGCACTCCGGCCGGCACGCCCTCAAGGAGGCGCTCGCCGAGCTCGGCTACACCCTCGAGGGTGAGGCGCTCAAGCGGGCCTTCGAGCGCTTCAAGGAGGTCGCCGACCACAAGAAGACCGTCACGGCCGCCGACCTCGAGGCGATAGCGGCGGACGAGGTGGGCTCCTTCACCGGCAAGTTCGTCCTGGAGTCGATGCGGGTCGTCGCGGCCACCGGGCGCCAGAGCCGGGCGGCGGTGAAGATCTCGCACGAGGACGAGGGCATCTTCGAGGCCGAGGCCGAGGGTGAGGGGCCGGTCGACGCGGTCTTCAGGGCGATAGACGCGGCGACCGGGATCCGGGGCCGCCTGAAGGAGTTCCGGATAGACGCCGTGACCGGCGGGAAGGACGCCCTCGGCGAGGTGCGGGTCACGGTGGAGATCGACGGCTCCGAGTACTCGGGCCGCGGGCTCTCGCAGGACGTGGTTGAGGGCGCGGCGAAGGCGTACGTGCGGGCGGTCAACGTCCACGCGGCGAGCCGGGTGGGGGCGGAATGGGCGGCGAGGTGAGGCGCGTACTGCTGCTGCCCGGGGACGGGATAGGCCCCGAGGTCGTCGGAGCGGCCCGCGAGGTGCTCGAGGCGGCATCCTCAGCCTTCGGCCTGGAGCTCGCCTTCGAGGAGGGTGAGATCGGGGCGGCCGCGATCCGCTCGTCCGGGGAGCCCCTGCCCGAAGAGACCGCCCGTCTGGCGCGCGAGTCCGACGCGGTGCTGCTCGGCGCGGTGGGTCACCCGGACTTCGACGGGGCCGAGGTACGTCCGGAGGCGGGGCTCCTCGCGCTGCGTCGGGAGCTCGGCGTCTTCGCGAACCTCAGGCCCGTCTCGGCCCTCCCCTCCCTGCTGTCCTCCTCGCCGCTCAAGCCGGAGCTGGTCGAGGGGGTGGACCTCCTCATCGTCCGGGAGCTGACCGGCGGGATCTACTTCGGCGAGAAAGAGGAGGGGACCGAGAGGGCGAGCGACCTGTGCCTCTACAGCCGGGAGGAGGTCGAGCGGGTCGCGCGGGTCGCATTCGAGGCTGCGAGGCTGCGAAAGGGGCGCGTGACCTCGGTCGACAAGGCGAACGTACTCGCCACGAGCCGGATGTGGCGTTGGGTGGTCGCGGAGGTCGGGAAAGAATACCCGGACGTGGAGCTCGACAACCTGCTCGTCGACGCGGCGGCGATGTTCCTGGTGCGCGAGCCCTCCCGCTTCGACGTGATCCTGACCGAGAACATGTTCGGCGACATCCTCTCCGACGAGGCGGCGGTGCTGCCCGGATCGATGGGGATGCTCCCGAGCGCCTCCCTGGGCGAGGAGGGCTCGCCGGGGCTCTTCGAGCCGGTGCACGGTTCGGCCCCGGACATCGCCGGGACCGGCAGGGCGAACCCCTACGCGACGATCCTCTCGGCGGCGATGATGCTCCGCTACTCGCTCGGGAGCCCCGAGGCGGCCGGGGCGATCGAGGGAGCGGTCCGCTCCGCGATGGAGGGGGGCGCGCTCACGGCCGATCTCGGCGGGCAGGCGACGACGCAGGAGGCGAAGGAGGCCGTGATCCGGCACCTGAAGCAGGCGGTGGCACGATGAGCATAAAGCTCTTCGACACGACGCTGCGCGACGGCACCCAGCGCGAGGGGGTGAGCCTCACCAGCGAGGACAAGCTGCGCATCGCGCGCGTCCTGGACTCTTTGGGCATCCACTACATAGAGGCCGGCTTTCCCGCCTCGAACCCCAAGGACCTGGAGCTCTTCGAGAACTTCGACGCCGCAGAGCTCGAGAACGCGAGGCTCGTCGCCTTCACCCGCACCCGCCGGGCCAGCAGCCGGGCCAAGGACGACCCGGCGGTCTCGCTCCTGCCGCGCCTCTCCGCCCCGGCGGCGTGCATCGTCGCCAAGAGCTGGCGGCTGCACGTGGAGAAGGTGCTCGGGATCACGCCGGAGGAGAACCTGGAGGCGATCAGGGACACCGTCTCCTACCTCGTCGAGGCGGGCAAGGAGGTCATCTTCGACGCCGAGCACTACTTCGACGGGTTCCGCGACGATCCCGAACACGCGCTCTCGGTGCTCCGGGCGGCGGCCGAGGCCGGGGCCTCCTCGCTCGTCTTGTGCGACACCAACGGCGGGACGCTCCCGACCGAGCTAAAGGCGATCGTATCGCGCACCGTAAAGGAGTTTTCCGACGTCGAGATAGGCATCCACACCCACAACGACGCCGGCTGTGGGGTGGCGAACGCGCTACTTGCGGTCGAGGCCGGGGCGACGCAGGTGCAGGGCACGATAAACGGGGTCGGGGAGCGCTGCGGCAACTGCGACCTCATCACCACGATAGCCGACCTGCAGCTCAAGATGGGGCTCGGGGTGCTCCCGCCGGAGAACCTGTCCCGGCTCACCGAGGTCTCGAACTTCGTCTCGGAGGTCATGAACCTCACCCCGGACGCCCACCGGCCGTACGTGGGCCACAGCGCCTTCGCGCACAAGGGCGGGCTGCACGTGGACGGCGTCTCGCGGGATCCTTCGACCTACGAGCACGTCCCTCCCGAGGTGGTCGGCAACCGCAGGCGCACCCCGGTCGGGGAGCTGGCCGGGAAGAACTCGCTGCGGGCGAAGGCGAAAGAGCTCGGGCTCGAGGTTGGGGACGTCTCTGCGGTTCTCGCCGAGATAAAACGCCGGGAGCACGCGGGGTACCACTACGAGGCCGCCGATGCCTCGCTCGCCCTGCTCATAGAGCGGGCCTCCGGGAAGCACGAGCCGCTCTTCGAGCTGGAGAGCTTCAGGATCATCTCCGAGAGGCGCGCCGACGGGGAGACCACCGTCGAGGCGACGATAAAGCTCCGCGTCGGAGGGGAGCGGGTCATCTCGACCGCCGAGGGCAACGGGCCGGTCAACGCGCTCGACCGGGCGCTGCGGCAGGCGATAGAGCCCCACTACCCGCAGCTCGCGGGCATACACCTCTCCAACTACAAGGTGCGCATCCTGGACGAGCACCGGGCGACCGCCGCCACCACGCGCGTCCTGATCGACTCGACCGACGGCAAGCGGGTCTGGGGCGCCGTCGGGGTCGGAGAGAACATCATCGAGGCGAGCTGGCAGGCGCTCGTCGACGGGCTCGAGTACGGGGTCGGGCGCGGCTAGGGCGTTTGTGCCCCGCTCCCCGCCGGTGTAATCTGCTTCAATACGGTGGAGGGCCGCCAGGTCCTCCACGGGCACGAGCCGAAGCAGGAGGTAGGTTCATCTTGGCACAGGAGAAGCAGAGGCCGGATCGGGCCTGGATCGAGAAGAAGGTCCGCGAGGTGGTGGGGGTGAACCTGCAGGTCGCGGCCGACGAGGTCAAAGACGAGGACAACTTCGTCTACGACCTCGGGGCGGACTCGCTCGACCTCACCGAGCTCGCGGCCGCGCTCGAGGAGGAGTTCGGGATCGAGATCCCCGAGTCGGAGTTCAACCGGGTGATGACGGTCTCGCGGGTCGCGGACTACGTAGAGTCCCAGCTCCAGTAAGGACGCAAGGGGGTGGTTTGCAGATGGTAGAGCGCTTCCCCGGGATGGTCCTGACCGAGGAGAGGATCCGGGAGTACCAGAAAGCCGGGTACTGGACGGAGGAGACCTTCGCCGAGAAGATGGAGCGCAACGCGCGCGAGTACCCCGATCTCGTCCACCGCGACGAGTGGCGCACCCTCACCTACCGGGAGCTGTGGGAGGAGGCCGGGGCGGTCGCGGCGAAGCTGCTCGAGCTCGGGGTGCGAAAAGGCGACCGGGTCGCGCTGCAGCTGCCGACGAGCCTCGACTACGTCGTCGCGCTCTACGGGGCCGTCAGGATCGGGGCGGTCGGGGTGCAGCTGCAGGTGGACCTAAGCCGGGATGCCGTCGCCCAGAGCATCGAGAAGGCCGGGGCGAGGGTGCTCGTCGTCACCGAGAACTACCGCGGGGAGCCGACGGCCGAGAACGCCCGGGCGATCCGCGACGCCAGCCCCACGCTCGAACACGTCATCGTGCAGGGCGGAGAGGACTACCCGAAGGACGTCCTCTCCTTCGAGGAGGTACGCCGCTCCGGCGAGCGGCCGCCGGAGGACGTCGAGCGGGCCAACCGGCCGGAGGCGCTCGACCCGTTCGTAATGGTCTTCACCTCCGGGACGACCGGCTCGCCGAAGGAGACGCTGCACCTGCACGCCAACTACATCTACGGCGACCGCTCCTACGAGAAGCTCTACGGGCACAAAGCCGGTGAGGCGACGCTGTGTCTCGCCCCGATAAGCCACCAGACCGGGATGCTCGTCGGGGTGAACCTCCCGGTCTACACCGGGGGCAGGATGCTCCTGATGGAGCACTTCGCAGCCTCGCGGGTGATGCGCTGGATGGAGGAGGAGAAGCCGACCTATCTCGTCGGGGCGCCGCCGCACGTCATCCACGTCGCCAACGCCCCGCGCCTCAAGGAGATAGACACCACGAACGCACGGCTGTTCATCTACGCCGGCGGGCCGGTGCCGAGCCCCATCCTGCGGCGTCTGCAGGAGGACTCCGGGATCACGGTGAGCTGCATGTTCGGCTGGACCGAAGGGCTCGGGATGTCCGTCACCCTCCCCGACGACCCGATAGAGGCGATAAGCAAGACCGTCGGGCGGCCGCTGCCGGGGATGGAGGTGCGGCTGGTGGACGACGACGGCAACGAGGTGCCCGTCGGAGAGCCGGGCGAGATGCTCTGCCGCGGCCCCTCCTTCTGCGCCGGCTACTACAACAACCCGAAGGCCGCCGCCGAGCGGTGGGATTCGGAGGGCTGGTTCCACTCCGGGGATCTTTTGCGCAAGGACGAGGAGGGCCGCTACACCTTCATGGGCCGCGCGGACGACATCATCAACCGCGGCGGGACCAAGATAGACCCCAAGCAGATAGAGGACGTCCTCGGCGAGCACGAGGCCATAGACCAGGCCGTCGTCGTCGGCGCGCCGGACCCCACGCTCGGGCAGCGCACGGTGGCGTGCGTGATCCTGAACGAGGGCGCGGAGGAGTTCTCGCTCGAGGAACTGCACGAGTTCCTGAGGGAACGGGGCCTAGCGCGCTTCCAGCTCCCCGACGGGCTCGTCTTCATGGAGGAGTTCCCCATGACCCACTCCGGCAAGACCAAACGCAAGGACCTCAGGCAGATGCCGCTCGTGGTGGAGGCGGGCAGCCGTTGAGCCAGGCGGCCACCGAAGACCTCGCCCGGCGGGCCGGGGAGCTGCGCGAGCGGGCCAGGGCCTTCCGGCTCGGGGAGGCCGAGGCGTGGGGCGAGGAGATAGAGCGCACCGGTGAGATCCCCGACGGGCTGTGGGAGAGGCTCAGGGAGCTTGGCTTCTTCAGCCTCACCCAGCCGCGGTGGGCCGGCGGGGAGGGGCTTCCGCTCTCGCTCTACTTCCCCATCCTGGAGGAGATCTCACGCTGCCACGGCGCGATCCGGATGGCCTGCCACGCGTTCAACAGCATCTGGCGCACGGTGGGCCAGGGCCGCGAGGAGCAGCGGCGAAAGTGGCTCCCGCAGATAGCCCGCGGCGAGAAGCTCGTCGCCTTCGCGCTCACCGAACCCGACGCCGGGACCGGGATAGACCTGAAGACGACCGCCACATACGAGAACGGCCGCTACGTCCTGCGGGGCAAAAAGCACCTCATCACCTTCGCCCGGCGTGCGAGCGTCTTCGCCGTCGTCGCGAAGACCGACGCCGAGGTCGGCAGGGCGGGTCTCACCGCCTTCCTCGTCCCCAGGGACCAGCCGGGGATGCGCATCGAGGAGATGCCCGAGATGATGGGCGACCACGGCTGCGACCACGCCGTGATCACCTTCGAAGAGTGCGCCGTTCCGGAGGAGGCCGTCCTCGGCGAGGTCGGCGGCGGCTTCGAGGTCGCTGTCAGGGGCTTTCTGGACCAGAGCCGGGCGTGCATCGCCCAGAGCGCGGTCGGGCTCGCGCAGGAGGCGCTCGACCGGGCGGTCTCATACGCCCGCCGGCGCAGGACCTTCGGCAAGGCGATAGCGAGCCGGCAGGCGATCCAGATGCGCCTGGCGGAGATGGACGTCGCGGTCGCCGCCGGACGCCTCCTGTGCCTGGAGGCCGCCAGGAAGTTCGACGCGGGGGAGGAGATAGCCCGGGAGGCCGCGCGGGCGAAGGCCTACGCGATAGAGATGGTCGGCAGGGTGACCGACGGCGCGCTCATGACCTTCGGCGGCGTGGGCTACCTCTCCGGCAGCCCGGTGGAGCGCCTCTACCGCGACGCCCGCTCGCTGTGGTTCGAGGAGGGGACGGCGGAGATGCAGAAGATGACGATCGCGGAGCGGCTCCTCGCCGAGGCGCGCCGCCGCGAGCGCGAAGAGAGCCGGTGAGGGCGGCCCTCTTCGACCCCGAGGGAGGATTCCGGCTCGGGGAGGTACCCGAACCCGAACCGGACGAGGGGGAAATCGTCGTCGAGGTCGCCGGCTGCGGGGTCTGCGGGTCGGACCGTCAGATCGCCGCCGGGGCGACGGCTCCTGCCGGGACCGTCTTCCCCGCGGTCTTCGGGCACGAGATCTCGGGATACGTCGACGGCAGGCCGGTCGCGGTCTTCCCGATCGTACCGTGCGGCTCCTGCCGGCTGTGCTCGTCCGGCCAGGAGAGCCTGTGCCTGGCGCAGCAGGTCATAGGCTACCACCGCCCTGGGGGCTACGCCGAGCGGGTCGCGGTGCCGGAGGACCGGGTGATCCCGCTGCCGCAGGACGTCCCGCTCCTCGTCGCCGGGCTCCTCATGGACGCGGTGGCGACCCCGTTTCACGCCCTGCGCTCGGTCGTGCACCTCGAGGCGGGCGAGAGCGTCGCCGTCGTCGGGGGCGGCGGGCTCGGGCTCGGTGCGCTCCTGGGCGCCCGGGCGATGGGGGCCGGGGCCACGGCCCTCGTCACCCGCAGGGAACCGGATGGGGTCCTGCGCGGGCTCGCGGAACGCCTCGGGGCGCAGGAGCTGTGGAGCACCGCGGAGGGGACGGAGCGCTCTCTCGTACGCGAGGTCCGGCGGTGGTCCGGCGGCGGGGTGGACGTCGTCCTGGATACGGCCGGGAGCGTGCGGAGCGTCGGGCTCGCGATGGGGCTCCTGCGGCCGGGCGGGAGGCTCTGCGTCGTCGGGATGGAGGACGAGGGAGGAGGCCCCCTCCCCCCCATCTCGCACTGGGTGAGGCGGGGGATCGTGGTCGCCGGAAGCTACGCCGCGACCGTCGAGGACGCGAGGACGCTGGTCGGGTGGGCGGGCTCGGGGCGGATAGAGCCCGCCCTGCTGGAGGCGATGGTCGCGGAGGTGCGCCCGCTCGCGGAGATAGAGGAGGTCTTTCGCCAGCCGGGGCGCACGGGGCGCGTCGTGATCAGGCCGGAGGTGTAGAGTGGAGCGCTACGCTGGGAAGGTCGTCCTGGTTACGGGAAGCTCGCGCGGGATCGGGAGCCGGCTCGCCGTCCGGTTCGCCGGGGAGGGCGCGGACGTCGTCGTTCACTACTTCAGGAGCGCGAAGGAGGCCCGCGGGGTCGCCGCGGAGGTCGAGAGACTCGGTCGCAGGGCGCTGCTCGTGCGGGCGAACCTCTCCAGGGAAGAACAGATAGAGCATCTCTTCGAGCAGGTCGGGGAAGGTTTCGGCCGGCTCGACGTCTTCGTCCACAACGCCGCCTCCGGGCGCAACCGGCCCGTGAGCGAGATAGACGCCAAAGGCTTCGACTGGACGATGAACGTCAACACCCGGGCGCTCCTGCTCGGGGCCCAGCACGCCTCGAGGCTCATGCCCGAAGAGGGCGGGGCGATCCTGGCGCTCTCCTCCTTCGGCTCGGAGCGGGTCTTCCCGAACTACGGGAGCGTCGGGCCGAGCAAGGCGGCCGTGGAGTCGCTCGTGCGCTACCTCGCGGTCGAGCTCGCGGAGCGCAACATCAACGCGAACGCCATCTCCGCCGGGGCGATAGCCACCGACGCCCACAAGCACTTCCCCGGTATAGAGGAGCAATGGGCCGAGATAGAGCGCCGGCTCCCCTACCACCGGATGCTCACCGCGGACGACGTGGCGAACCTGGCGCTCTTCCTCTGCTCGAAGGAGGCCGAGATGATCCGGGGCCAGACCATCCGCATCGACGGCGGCCTCACCCTTCCGATACCCTGAACGGCATCAGTCCTCCGGGATCTCACTGTAGACCATGCTCATGTCTATCCCCTGCGAGCGGCGGTAGATGCGGAACCCCACGTAGAGCACGAGCGCGACGGCGTAGAGGATGAGCATGTAGATGATGGACGAGGTGCTGTTCACGGCGTAGACCGGTCGGACCACCCACTCGTAGAGGCAGAAGAGCAGGAAGACCGCGAACGCCGTGGCCGAGACCGTGATGAGGGGGATCCCGAAGATCCTGTAGCGGGCTATCGGGGAGGCGTTGTAGATCTCGGGTCTGCGCCAGGGCAAAATCGCCGCCGCGACCGCGGAGCCGAGGAAGGTTATGGAGATCACGAGCGTCGCGTCCAGGGTGTAGCCGGCGAAGTTCTTCCCGAAGGCGTAGAAGTAGCTCACCACGATCGAGGGGACGAGCATCAGCAGCAGCGCCACGTAGGGCACGCCGTTGCGCGAGGTCCTGGCGACCGCCTCCGGAAGCAACCGGTCGAAAGCGGTGGCGAAGACGACGCGGGTCGAGGAGAGGAACACCGTCCCCACCCAGCCGAAGAACCACAGCGCCAGAAGCCCGACCAGGATAAACTGCAACACCGGGTTGTCGAAGAAGAACGCCGCGAGCATCCCCGGGTAGGGCCAGTCGGAGACGGGCCCCTTGCCGGACCAGTAGGCGCTGTTGGCCGCGTAGTAGAAACCCCACCCGAAGGTCTTGGCGAACAGCAGGAGCAGCACGACCGCCGCGACCGTCGTCGCGAGCAGCGCCCCGCCCATAGCGTAGATGTTCTTGCGGAAGTCCGAGGCCCCGCGCACCTCGCCGTAGAGCGTCGCCCCCCAGTTGGACCAGAGGTTGAAAAAGGCAATCATCGGGATGAGGAGGAGCGTCGGGTAGAACGCCGAGCCGCCCGGCGAGGCCCCCGGCACCTTCCCGGCGGAAAGCGTCTTCTGGTAGGCGTCCCCGGAGGCCCCGTAGAGCTGCCTGGCCTGCGCGTTGAACGTCGAGACGAAGTCCGCGTGCGAGTGGAAGAGCAGGACGAGCATCATCACCGCGAGCCCGACGAGACCGCCGTAGAAGCAGTACTTCTGGATGCGGGCGTAGGTGCGCATCCCGAGCGAGATGTAGAGCGAGGCGAGCGCGGCGACGATGAGCGAGGCCACGAAGAGCCCGGTCTTGGTGGCGAAGAACCCCGCGACCCCGCCGAGCCCGAGGATCGTCGAGAGCGGGATGAACACCTCGATGTTGAGGATGTTCGCGTAGATCGGCACCCAGTGCCAGAGGATGAACCACCATCCCGTCACCGCGAGCACGAACCCGGGACCGCCCCCGAGGATGCGGCTCGTCCACACGTAGTCGCCGCCCGCCCGCGGCATCACCGCGATCAGCGAGGCGTAGGTTATCGCCTGGAACACCAGATAGAGACCCGAGAGTACTATCGCCCAGATCAAACCGCCCCCGGGGATGAACGGGGCCGAGGAGAAGATGTAGAGCCCGAGTGTGATCAGGTTGATCGAGAACGCCGAGTAGATGAACGCGTCCCACACGGACCAGCCGCGCAAAAGACCCGTGGCCCTCCGCTGGAAGAGATCGCCCGAGGTCTGCGGCTTGGCGGTGTCTTCGCTAGCCATCTCTCAAGATCCTTTCTTATCCGCTGGTCAGCACGAACCGCTTTACTTTCTTCCCCCCGTCGAGGTCGACGACCGCGCCAAGGAGCTGCCCCTGCTCGTAGGAGCTGCCGGGGTTGATGCACAGCGTCCTCCCTATGCGGGTGTTACCCCGGGCCTCGTGAATGTGCCCGTGCAGCGAGAGCGCGGGCTGCCCCTCTTCTATCGCCTCGCGCACCGCCCGCGATCCGACCGGCACCGTGGAGCGCCCGGCGTCTTTGGGCCTCATGTCTTCGGTGAGCTCCGGCGCGTCGTCGAGCCCCGAGTGATAGGGCGGGCAGTGGAAGTTGTAGATCGCCCTCTCCGGCGGCACCTCGAGTTGCGAGATCATCTCGCGCAGCCTCTTCGCCAGAGCCTCCTCGTCCTCCTCGCGGTACGTGTCCCACGGCGTGCGGTTGGACCAGCCGGTCGAGACCATCTGAAAATCCCCGAAATCGACCACCCTCCCCTCGGCCAGGTGGACCTTCTCCGCGGAAGCGATGATCTCGTCGACCTCGAACTGGTCGTCGTTGCCCGGACAGACGAAGCACTCCACGCCCTCCTGCGCGAGCCGCTCGTCGGCGAGGCGCATCCAGCGCTCGATCGTCCCGAGCATCTGCTCGTGGAACAGCCTCTCGCGCAGCGTGTCGTCGGCCTCGAGCCGGGCCACCTCCTCCGGGGTGGTGCGAAACGGGTAGTAGCCTCTCCTGCGCACCAGCCGCTCGAACTCTTCCACCTCTTCCTCGCTCTCGAACTCGCGTCTGTTCTCGAGCAGCGTGGCACGCCAGCGCCCGTCCTCCTGGACCACCGGAACGAGCGCCTTGCCGGTCATGTCTCCCCCCAGAACCAGCACGTCGGCCTTGTAGTGCTTCGCCGCGTTGAGGAACTTCCTCCAGCATACCTCAGAGCCGTGGATGTCGGTGGCGAAGAAGATCCTGGTCGTCGGGTTCCTGGAAAACAACCTGGATATCATCGTTTCTCAGGGGCCTCCTGCTACCTCTTCCGGAAGGTCATACCAGCGCTTGCGCTCCCCGATCCTGGCGCGCATCCTCCAGCCGAGGGTCTTCGGCTCCTCTTCTATCCTCTCCTCGAGCCGCCGGATGCGCCGGACGATCCTCTCCTCGGCCTCTTCGGGGAGCCCGTAGCGCCCGAGATGGGTTCTGATCGCCTCGAGGTTGGCCGTGATGGTGCGCCAGAGCCCCCAGTCGGCGGCGCACAGCCGCGCCACCTGAGCACCGTTTATGGCATCGCCGTCCTCGTCCTCCACCGGGTGCCCGAAGAGCAGCGCGAGCGCGTCCCGAACGTCCTTCTCGTTGAGCTCCACGATCTGGAGCTTGGTCAACAGGAGCTCGGCGAGCGGGATCGTCAAGGGCTCGAGCGTCATCCTCTCCCCGAGCGGGATCTCGTGACACATCCGGAACCTCCCGACGAGCACGTCCACCTGCCGCCCGTGCTCCTCGTCGAAGAACAACAGCCGCTCCTTGCCATAGATGGTGTTGAAGCGCCGCTGCGGCCTGTAGCCCTGCCCCTCGAAGAAACGTTGCGCCTCCGCAGAGGTCCCCTTCGGTACGATGAAGTCGAGATCCGCATACTCCCGCTCGAACGCCGCCGCAAACCCGTCTCGCGCCCGCAGCCTGACCGCCACCCCCCCGAGCACCCTGAGCTCCGGCCCCCCGCGCCCGGCCTCCTCGACCACGCGCAGCGCCTCCTCTACCACCCCGGCTCGGATCTCACCCATCTCCTCTCGCCTCTCGCAGCCAGCTCTCCATCAACAGGCATGCGACCCTTGTACTATACACTACAACGGGTCTGAACAGCGTAACCACCTCACCATGCGTCGGGAATGCTTCCGCCGCAGTATACAGACAGGACAGCCCGACTTCAGAGCCCGTTTGCACCCCACCCGTATCTGTGCTATTTGTTTCATCATCAAGAAAGGATAGCGTAATGCGCAACGAAGTGGCAAGGCGGGAGACGATCTGGGGGAGGATTCTCCGGGGGAGTCCGGAGCGTTTGGGGAGCCGGGCGGTCATCCGGTACGGTGAGGGCCGGGTTTCACCGGGCAGGCTGGTCTTCCGGCGCCGCTCTGCGCAGCAGACGATGCGTCTCTTTCTGCTCGGGCTGTTCGTCGGCCTTCTGTGGTGGTCTTTCGGAGCGCTCGGGAGCCGGGGGGAACTCGAAGGTGGCCAGTATCGTGCCGGACGTCGGGCGCCGCCCTCCGGGCGTGGATCCTGAAAAACGCTTTGCAGGGAAACCCGAATTCAAGATCCGGAGGACGAAGCCATGCAGGCCCATCCGAACATACTCGTGGTGGTCTCGGACACCTTCCGCAGGGACCATCTGGGCGCCTACGGCAACGCGTTCATCCGCACGCCGCACCTCGATGCCCTGGCGCGCTCGGGCGTGGTCTTCGAGAACCATCTGGTGGCCTCCTTCCCGACGATGCCGGCGCGGGCGGACATCCTGACCGGGACCTTTTCGTGCACGCACATGGGGTGGGAGCCGCTGCCGCATCACCTGCCGACGCTCCCGGAGGTGCTCTCGCGTGCCGGGTACACGACGATGGCGGTGGTCGACACGCCCTTCTTCATCCGGGGCGGCTACGGGTACGACCGGGGCTTCGACGACTTCATCTGGGTGCGGGGGCAGGGGGACGACACCCGACCCGAGGAGAGGGCCGACGCGCGCAGGACGTGGCGCCGCGAGTCGGACCGGATGGTGGCGCGCACGATTACCGAGGCCGAGCGGTGGCTGGAGCGGCATTACGAGGAGCCGTTCTTTTTGTACGTGGACACCTGGGACCCGCACGAGCCGTGGGACGCTCCGGAGTACTACACCCGGCTCTACCGTCCGGGTTACGACGGGAAGAAGATCTACCCGGCCTACGGCAGGTGGCGCGAGGCCGGGCTGACAGAGGACGACGTCGCGCTCGCGCACGCCACCTACTGCGGCGAGGTCACGATGGTAGACAGGTGGGTGGGGTGGCTGCTCGAGAAGCTCGAGGTGCTGGGCATCGCGGAGAAGACGGTCGTCTTCTTCCTCTCCGACCACGGCTTCTACTTCGGAGAGCACGGCTACTTCGGTAAGGCCGAGTGGGTGCACGCTCCGGAGGCCGAAGTCTCGGAGGGGGCAAGGCTTCCCGGCTGGCTCAGGGAGTCGTGGCTGCTCACGGTCGGCTGGTCGCCGCTCTACGGCGAGATCACGCGCATCCCGCTCATCGTGCGCATCCCCGGGGTCGAGCAGGGCAGGAGGAGCGCGCTCACCTGCGCCCCGGACCTCGCGCCGACCATCCTCGATCTCGTCGGCGTGGAGAAGCCATCCTCGATGCGGGGGCTCTCGTTCCTCGACGTGATCGAGGGAGAAGAGGACGAGCACCGGCCATTCGTGGTGAGCTCGTGGCCGCTGTACTTCGCCGAAGGTGAGATCACAGTCGCCGTAGACTCGCGGCCCCGGCGCATCTCGAGCTACATGCCGCTCACCGTGACCACCCGGGAGCGCTCGCTCCTCGTCGGCGGCCCGCAGGAGACCCCGGAGCTCTACGACCTGGCGCAGGACCCGGCGGAGCGGCACAACATCTGGGAGACGAAGACCGGAGAGGGCACGCATCTCCTCGCCCGGGCGATAGAGTTCCTGGAGGAGCAGGGCACCCCCGAGAAGCACCTCGCCCCCCGACGGGCGGTGCTCGAGAAGTACACCGGCGGCAGATACCCGGCAGTCATCAGCAAGGAGGCAGGATGAGCGTAGAGGTAGGGCAGGTGAGGTCCGTGGAGGTGCCGACCAGGATCGTGCACGGCCCCGGGGCCATCGGAGAGCTCGGCGCGCTGGTGCGGGAGCTCGGGACGAGGCGACCGATGCTCGTCACCGACCCCGGCGTCGTCTCGGCCGGGCTCGCCGAGAGGGCACTCGAGCACCTCCAGGATGCATTCCTCTTCGAGAGGGTAAGGGCGAACCCCGACGTGGAGCTCGTCGCGGAGGCGAGGGACGCCTTCCGGGAGGAAGGCTGCGACGGAATGGTCGCTCTGGGTGGCGGGAGTTCGATGGACACGGCGAAGGCCGCGGGCGTCCTGCTCGCCCACGGGGCAGACTCCATCCTCGACTACGAGTACGGCAGAAAACCAATCACCCGCCGCATCCCGCCGCTCGTCACCGTCCCGACCACCGCCGGGACCGGGAGCGAGGTCACGCTGTGGGCGGTCATAACCGACCACAAGAGGAAGATAAAGTTCAACGTCGGAGGCACCCCGCTCATCGGGGCGCACGTGGCGGTCGTCGACCCCGAGCTCACGCTCGGGCTCCCGCCCGCGATCACCGCGGCGACCGGGATGGATGCGCTCTCACACTGCATCGAGTGCTACACCTGCGACTACCACCAGCCCTTCACCGACTCTTTCTGCATCGCCGGGATCGAACTGTGCGCCCGCTGGCTGGAGAAAGCCTACCGTGAGGGAGAAGACCTCGAGGCCCGCACCGGGATGGCCTACGCGGCCAACTTCGGCGGGCTCGCCTACGGGACCGAGAGCGCCGGCGCCGCCCACGCGATGAGCCAGTCCGCGGGCGGCGTCCACGAGTGCCCGCACGGCGCGCTCACAGCCCGGGTGCTAGGACCCGTCTGCGAGTACAACGCCGAAGCCGCGCCCGGACGCTACGCCAGGATCGCCCGGGCGCTCGGCGTGAAGACGGACGGCCTCACCGAGGAAGAGGCCGCCCGCGCCGGGGTCGAGGAGATCTACCGGCTCACCGAGGCGGTGGGGATCCCCACACTGCAGCAGATGGGCTTCTCGGAGGACGAGATCCCGATGCTCGCGCAGATAGCCCACGAAGACCCCCAGACGATCGGCAACCCACGCGAGCTCGACGTCTCCGACTACGAGGAGATCTACCGCCGGGCGTTCTCCGGGAGGGAATGATGTACACCCAGCCGAAAGACTACCGGATGTACGTCGCGGGAGAGTGGACCGGCGGGGCCACCGAATCCCGCATCCCCGCCACGAGCCCCGCGACCGGCGAGGAGACAGGCACCGTCCCCGAGGGGACCCGCGAGGACGTGCGCCGGGCAGTCGAGGCGGCCCAAAAGGCGTGGCCCATCTGGGCCGCACGCTCCGCCTTCGAGCGGGCGCGGGCGATGGAGAGGATCGCAGATACCATCGAGGAGCGCCGGCAGGAGCTCGCCTATACACTCGCCCTCGACCAGGGCAAGCCGCTCGAGGCCGAGGCGTACGACGAGGTGGACGAGCTCGTCGTCTACTTCAGGATGGCCGCCGCGGACGCGACCCGGCTCGACGGCGCGATGCCACCCTCGGTCGACGGTAACAAGCGCATCTTCCTCTACCGCGTCCCGCGCGGGGTCGTCGGGACGATAACCCCCTGGAACTGGCCCTACACCATGCCCGCCGAGGTCATAGCCCCGGCCCTCGCCTCCGGCAACGCCGTCGTGTGGACCCCGGCCCCCTCCACGTCCATCTGCGCCGTCAGGCTCGCCGAATGCATCGTCGAGGCGGGGCTGCCGCCGGGGCTGTTCAACCTCGTGACCGGCTACGGCCCGGTCGTCGGCGACGAGGTCGCGGCGAACCCCGGCACCGACGCCGTCGCGTTCATCGGTTCGATCGCGACCGGCGAGCGGGTCGCGCGCCGCGCCGCCGGGAAGGCGCTGCTCCTGGAGATGGGTGGCAACGGTCCCGTCGTCGTGCTGGAGGACGCCGACCTCGAACGAGCCGCCCGGGAGAGCATCCTCTCGGCGTTCCTGTGCGCCGGGCAGAGCTGCACCGCCGGGGAGCTCTTCCTCGTCCACGAGCGGGTGCGCGAGGAGTTCCTGGAGAGGCTCGAAGCAGAGATCACACGAAAGGTCAGGCTCGGCGATCCGTTCGACCCGGCGACGACCATGGGCCCGCTCAACAACGAGTCCACCGCGCAGAAGACCGACCGTCACATCGCGGACGCGCTGGAGAAGGGCGCCCGGCTGCTCTGCGGCGGCGGCCGCGCCGAAGGGTTTCCGACACGGCTCTACTACCGGCCGACCGTGCTCGACGGCGTCACGCAAGAGATGCAGATAGCCCGCGAGGAGACCTTCGGCCCGGTCGTCCCGGTCGCGACGATAACCCACGAGTCGGAGGCGCTCGACGTCGTCAACCGCTCGCCTTACGGGCTCCTCTCCTCGGTGTGGACCCGGGACCTCGCCCGGGGGCTGCGCTTCGCCGAGGCGGTGCGCACCGGCTGGGTCAACATCAATGCCTCCTCGAACCACTGGGAGAGCCACCTACCCTTCGGGGGGAGGTCCGGCTCGCGCTCGGGGATAGGGAGGGTGGGCGGACGCCACCCGATGGAGATCTTCACCGAGCTGAAGACGGTTGTGGCGGATATCGGGTAGGGAGGGGTTCGCCCCTCCCTCGCTCAGGAGCCCTTCCCGGCCTTCTTCGCCGCCTTCATCCAGGGGTCGACGACGCGGCGGTTGTCCTCGAGCCACGCTCTGACGCCCTTCGCCGGCGTGTTCCGGCCGTGCTTGCGGATGGAGAGCTCCAGCTTGCCTAGCTGTTCGGAAGAGAGCTTTATCGCGTCGAGCAACGCGTAGGCTTCTGGCTGGTCTTTATTCAGCCCCTTGCGGACTATCGTGTAGATGTGGTCCGGCTTCCCGAAAGCGTCCTTCGGGTCTTCCAGGTACCTTATCGGGAAGTCGGTGAAGGCCCAGTGCGGCTTCCAGAGGGTCACGACGATGGGCTTTTTGGCCGCTATGGCCTTCTTGAGCGCCGAGAGCATCGCGGGGGTACTCGAGGCCACGAGCCTGTAGTTCAGGCCGTAGGCGGGGATGACCCTGTTCTGCACGATGGACATCTCCCCCGCCCCGGACTCTATGCCGGTGATCCTGCCACCGAACCGGCTCCTGTATCTGTTCAGGTCGGCGATGCTCTTGGCCTCGACGTAATCCGGGACGGCGAGGCCGAGCGTGCCGGCCCCCTCGTACCAGGATTGGAGCCGGGTCACCTCATCGCCGAACTTCTTCCAGTAGCTGGCGTGGGTCTTCGGCAGCCACACATCCTGGAAGGTATCGAGGTCTCCGCCCGCGACCCCCTGAAACAGCGCCCCGGCTTCGAGCGTCTTCAGCGTCACCTCACCGTAGTTCAGGTGCTCCTGCAGCAGGATTCTGGTCAGGTTCGCGACCGCAACATCCTCGTCCCAGCCGATGTTGCCCACCTTGAGGGTCTTGCCGGCTCCACCGGAGGCCGCCCCGCAGCCCCCGAGGAGAACCGCCCCGGCTCCGGCCGTCCCGAGCCCGAGGAACTCCCGGCGGCTGAAGCTCTTCTCACCCACCATGCACTACCCCCTCGTGTCCGCCTCCACGACGAGAAAAGGCGTCCGGGGATGATCATCCCCGGACGCCCGCTGCGTGATCGCCGCTTCAGGACTGCCTGGAAGCCTTCCTTGCAGCCCTTATCCAGGGCTCGACGACATTGCGGTTACCCTCGAGCCAGTTGTTCACGCCCTTTACCGGGTTGTCCTCTCCGGCCTTGTTTATCTCCAGTTCGAGAGAGTTGACCTGATCCTCGGTGAGCTTTATGGCCTTGAGGAAGGCGTAGGTCACGGGGTCGTCGTTCTTCAGGTTCTCACTGACGACCGTCTGCAGCTTCGAGGAGTTGCTGAAGGGCTTCTCCAGCCCTTTGGGATCCTTGAGGTACCAGAGGTCGTACTTCTTGTTCATCCAGTGCGGCGACCAGGCCGGGATCACGATCGGCTGCTTCGCGCTGTACTTCTTCTGCAGCTCGGCGAGCATCGCCGCGGTGCTCGAGGTGACGAGTTTCATGTGCAGGTTGTAGCCGGGGATCACCTTGTTCCGGATCACCGGCATGAAAGAGGCGCTCGGCTCGATACCGGTGATCACGTTCGTCCCCGCCCTGTTGAGGTCCGCGATGCTCACTATACCCTTCTTCTTCATGTACATGGGCACCGCGAGCCCGTACTTGGTCTGCCCCTCGAACCAGGGCGGCAGAAGCTCGACCTTGGGCTTGACCTTGGCGCTGTTGAGATAGCTCTTGTTGTTCGGCATCCAGACGTCCTGGAACGCCGTCAGCTCCTCACCGGCCACACCGAGGAACAGCGGCCCCAACTCGAGCGGCCCCTTGATGTCCACACCACCGTAGCCGAGGTCCTTCTCCATCACGACCTTGGAAAGGTTCGAGACCGCCACGTCCTCCGTCCAGCCTATACTACCGAAGGTGATCTTCTTGTCCTTGTTCGAACCCGACACCTGCCCCGCTCCGGCAGAACTCGACGCCTCCCCAGACGAACCCGCCCCACCGCAGCCACCAAGCAGGACGACCCCGACCCCCGCCGCACCAAGACCGAGCACCTCTCTGCGGCTCAACAGCCTATCCGAAAGCTTCCGGGTCACGCAGAACACCCCTTCCTTTGGACCACTACACCAGAGCGAGATTAACTCTACTCAAAACATAGACAAATATACAATCCCGACTCCGTTTTGTCTGTACAGATCACGGGCGGGCGCCTCCGGGTTCTCCAGATCCTCCTGCAGACCTGCGCCTCAGGCGAGTCCGCCCTTGCCGCCGGGCTTCTGCCGCCCCCTCCCGATGTTCCGGGTGATGCGGTCGAGGATGATCGCTATTATCACGATTCCGAGCCCGCCCTCGAAGCTGGTGCCCACATCGAGCGTGCTCAGGCCCTTGTAGACCACGGTCCCGAGGCCCCCGGCCCCGATCAGGGCGGCTATCACGACCATCGAGAGCGCGAGCATGATCACCTGGTTGACCCCGGCCATGATCGTGGTGAACGCCTGTGGCAGCTCCACCTTCACCAGCGTCTGCCAGCGGGTCGAACCGAAAGCCTTCGCGGCCTCTATCGTCTCTTTCGGAACCTGCTGCAGCCCAAGCAGCGTGAGCCTCACCGCCGGCGGCATCGCGAAGATCACGACCGAGAGCAGCCCCGGCGCGTTGCCGAGACCGAGCAGGATGATCGCGGGCACCAGATAAACGAAGGCCGGCAGCGTCTGCATGAAGTCCAGGATCGGCCTGACTATGGTCTCAACGGTCCTGTACTGCGCCGAGAGTATCCCGACCGGGATGCCTATGAGCAGCGCCACGGCCGTCGACGCGATCACCAGCGCGAGCGTCGTCATCGCATCGTCCCAGAGGTTCATCCCGAGGATGAGCCCGAAACCAATGAGCGTCAGCAGCATCACCCGCCACCCGCCGAGCCACAGCGCGATGGCCATGAAGATGAGGACCATCGCCCAGGGCGGAAGGATGTTCAGGACGAAGTCGAAGGCGCCGACCAGCCCCCCGAGAATGGTGGAGAGCCCGTCGAAGAACCCGCTGAAGTTGTCGGTTATGTAGTTGACGAAGTCCGAGACCCAGCCGCCTATCGGGATGCGTGGCACGTAGTTGTGCACCCCCTGCTGCAGTAAGGCGATCATCAGCGGGAAGCCCCCTCCTCGGCGGCCGCCGAAGACGAGAGCCCGGCAGAATCACCGCCCTCGGAAGCCACCTCTTCCTGAGCCTCCTCCACCTCGCTCTCGGTGGTGAGCGCGGCTATGAGGGAACCTTTGACCACCACGCCCACCAGGCGCTCCTGCCCGTCGGTGACCGCCACCGGCAGGTTGCCCCCGACGAACAGCGGCAGAACCTTGCGCAGCGGGGTGCCGAGCTCGACCCGGCAGACGTCCCGATCTATCGCGCTCTCCAGCGAACCCTCTCCCCTCTGCGCGAGCCTAGAGACCGCCTCCGCCTCGCACAATCCCACGAGCTTCCTCTCAGAATCCAGCACGAAGATCGTCGAGAGGCCCGCCTTCTGCATCCTCCTCAGTACCACCCGCGGCCCCTCGCTCCGGTAGGCGACCTCCTTGGGGTCGACCATCGCGACCTCCACCTTTCGCACCTTGGTGTAGTCCACGTCCTCTATGAAGCGCTCGACGTACTCGTTGGCCGGGTTGGTCAGGATCTCCTCGGGATTGCCCATCTGGACGATCTCCCCATCACGCATGATCGCAACCCGGTGCCCCAGTCTCAGCGCCTCGTCGAGATCGTGGGTCACGAAGACCACCGTGCGCTTTATCTCCCCCTGGATGTCCAGGAAGAGGTTCTGCATCTCCCGCCTTATCAGCGGGTCGAGCGCGCTGAAAGGCTCGTCCATCAACAGGATCTCCTGCTCGGTCGCGAGCGCCCGCGCGAGCCCCACCCGCTGCTGCATCCCGCCGGAGAGCTCGGTTATCCTCTTCTCTCCCTGCCCTTCGAGCCCGACCATCTCGAGGGCCTGCCTGCCACGCCTCTCCCTCTCCGACGCGGAGATCCCCTGCACTTCCAGCCCGAAGACCACGTTGCCCAGCACGCTGCGGTTCGGCAGAAGCCCGAAATGCTGGAAGACCATCCCCATCTTTTTGCGCCTGAGATCCCTTATCTGCCGGGCGCTCATCCGGGAGGTCGGCCTGCCGTCCAGATAGACCTCACCTTCCGTCGGCTCTATGAGGCGGTTCAGCAGCCTCAGAAGCGTGGACTTCCCGCTACCCGAAAGCCCGATGATAACGAAGATCTCACCGGGATAAACCTCGAAATTCGCCTCCAGGACCCCGATCGTGGCCCCGGTAGCCTTCTCTATCTCCGCCTTGCTCCTGCCCTCCCGGCGCAGCCTCAGCGCCTCGGAAGCCCCACGGCCGAAGACCTTGGTCAACCCCTCCGCCCGGATCACCGCCTCGTTTCCGGTTACGCTACCTTCCGTGGTCAGCTCCTTCGATAGCCGCCAGTTGCCTGCCGGGAGCACCCTCAGCCCACGGCATCCCGCCGGTCAGCCAGCCCTGCAGAACGAGAGAAGACCGCTCCCGGCGTGTATGAGTGGTTAATGGTACCGTCTCACCCACTCGATTCAAGGAATTTTTAGTTAGGAAATATTATTCGTTGCTATGTTTGCAAGGTTGCCGGAAGACGTCACCGGGCGTTAACCTTCGGGAAGAGAGCAGGGAAGGAGCGACATGTACGAAGAGGGCCGGCAGAAGAAGACGACGGAGCTGGGCAGGCTTAGCGTGGAGGAGGCCACGCTGAAGGATCCCTTCCGGGACGTCCGGGGACACAAGGTCTACGACAGGAGCGGAGAGCAGGTGGGAAAGGTAGAAGACCTCTACGTGGACCGGGAGGGAGAGGCGCGCTTTCTGAACGTGAGCTCGGGTGGGGGGCTTCTGGGCTCACCGAAGCGCCACTTCATAATCCCCTTCGAGAAGATCAGCGACGTGAAGGGCAGCGAGGGCGTGGTCCTGGCGCTGGACTTCGAAAAGATAAAGAAATCCCCGCTCTTCGATCAGGCGGAGGCACCAGACGAGGCCCAGCAGCGTGCCATCTACGCCTACTACGAAGAGTAGCGTACTCCCGGGGTTGCTCAGCCGCCAGCGTGGGGTAAAATGCTTCGTCGGAGGGCGTTGGTTCGTCGTGCGCCTGTAGCTCAGGGGATAGAGCAGGGGTTTCCTAAACCCCGTGTCGGAGGTTCGAATCCTTCCAGGCGCACTTTATTTTCTGGTGTTCCCTCCCGCGGCGGAGGTGGGGGATCGTCTTCTGTTTCGAAGAAGATCTGGAGATGAGATGATCAGGGCAGTCTGTGTTCGGGGGGTGCGGATCGGGGAGGGGTCCCCAAAGGTCATCGTACCGCTCACCGACGGGAGCCCGGAGCGGCTTAAAGAACGGGCCGGTGCGCTTGGTGAACACCACGCGGACATCGTCGAGTGGCGGGTGGATTTCTTCGAAGGGCTCGGGGACCCCTCGCGGGTCGTCGCCACGGCCCGGGAGATCTCCGCGCTCGCGGGAGGGAGACCGCTGCTCTTCACCTGCCGGACGGAGGAAGAGGGTGGGGAGGCCGGGATCCCGGAGGAAGAGTACGTCCGTCTCAACGCCCGGATCATCGAGGCCGGTGCGGCGGACATGGTGGATCTCGAGTACCGGTTCGGTCCGGATGCCCTGGGGGTTTTGATCGGGTCGGCCCATTCGCGGGGAATACCGGTCGTGGTCTCCAGCCACGACTTCTCCGGGACGCCGGAGAAAGACGAGATCGTCTCCAGGCTGCGCCGGATGCAGGGTCTGGGGGCGGACGTCTGCAAGGTCGCCGTCATGCCGCGCTCCGCCCGAGACGTGCTCGTGCTGCTCGACGCCACGCTGACGATGCACGAGCGCTACGCCGACCGCCCCCTGATCACGATGGCGATGGGACGTCTCGGGCTGGCATCGAGGTTCTTCGGCGGCGTCTTCGGTTCTGCGGCCACCTTCGGCACTGCCGGTGCGGCCTCCGCGCCAGGTCAGCCAGACGCGGAGGAACTGCGCAGGATGCTCCGGCTGATACACCAGGGAGATCAGCCCTAACGCAACCTCTCCACCTCCCCCTCGAAGAGCGCCACCCGTCCGTCGCCGGTCTCGAGCACGAGCTCCCCGTCCGGCCCGAGGTCCACCGCGAGCCCCTCAACCACGCCTCCGGCCCGACGCACCCTGACCCGCCGCCCGAGCGTGCAGCTCAGCGACCGCCAGTCGGAGGCTATGGCCTCGAAGTCGTTAAGGCGCGCCAGCTCCACCTCCAGCCCTCCGAGCATCGCGGCGAGGAGCCGTACGAGGTCCACCTCGCGGCCAAGCTCCGCCCGAAGCGAGGTTCCCCCCAGCCCCTCCACCGACGCCGGGTCCACGTTTGCGTTGATCCCGACGCCGAGCACCGCGAACTCGAGCTCCCCCGAACGCCCGAAACCGGCCTCGGCGAGTATCCCGCACACCTTCCTCCCGCCAACGAGCAGGTCGTTCGGCCACTTTATCTCCGCCTCCACCCCCATCTCTCGCAGCGCCTTCGCCACCCCGACCGCGGCGGCCAGCGTGATCCTGGGCGCGTGGGTGGCCGGGATCTCCGGCCGCAGGACCAACGACATCCACAGCCCGCCGGCGGGAGAGGACCAGGCCCGGCCCAGGCGTCCCCTGCCTCCCGTCTGCACCCCGGCGACGACGAGCGTCCCGTGCGGCGCACCCTCTCGCGCGAGCTCCCGCGCCCGCTCCTGGGTCGAGGAAACCTCGGCGTAGAGTTCCACCCGCCGGGCGAGCGGGCTCCCCAGACGCTCCACCCGCTCCCGGTCGAGGCGGCTCGTTCGTCCTTCGCACTCCATGCTCGCCTCCGGGATTCTATATAATCTCCCGGCCCATGGATACATACCTGCAGACCGAACGCCTGCTCCTGCGCCGCTTCACCCGGGACGACGTACAGAACCTCTTCGAGCTCGACTCGGACCCGGAGGTCGTGCGCTACGCCAACCCCGGCGGGAAGACGCGCACCCGCGAGGAGATCACGCGCGAGGTCCTCCCGCGCATCCTCTCCTGGTACGAGAGGACCAGCGGCAAATTCGGGTATTGGGCAGCCATAGAGAAGTCGAGCGGCGAATTTCTAGGGTGGTTCGAGTTCAGGCCGTTCGACGAGGACCCGGAGAAGACGGAGCTCGGCTACCGGCTCAAGAGGAGCGCCTGGGGAAAAGGATACGCCACGGAGGGTGCCCGGGCGCTCGTAGAGAAAGGCTTCACCGAACTCGGCGTCGAGCACGTCGTCGCGATAGCCCTGGTCGAGAACCCGGCCTCGGTGCGGGTCATGCAGAAGGCGGGGCTGCGATTCGAGCGGAGGGGCACCTACCCCATGTACCCCGGCAGGAAAGAGGTCGAGGAAGTCTGGTACGGGCTCCGCAGGGAGGACTTCCTGCGCTCGGAGCCGCCCGCGTGATATAACCTGCACTCGATGCACCAGGTTCTGACCCTCATCCAGTCCATCCCGAGCTCCCCGCGAGGACTTCTCGAGCTCATCACCACCCTCATGGCCACCTACGGGTACCTGGTGGTCTTCGTGGGGGCGGCGCTGGACAACTTCGGGCTGCCGGCCTCCGGAGACGTGGTGCTCTTCGCGGGCGGTTGGATCTCGAACGAAGGCCGGATAAAGCTCCCCCTGGTGATGGCCTCGGGCTTCGGCGGCGCCCTCGTCTCGGACAACGCGATGTACTGGATCGGACGCGCCGGCGGCCGCCCGCTGGTCGAGCGCGCCTCGCGGGTGCGCCTCCTCGGGCTCATCATAAGCCAGAAGAACCTCTCGAAGGTCGAGAAGTTCTTCGCCGCCCACGGCGGCAAATCCGTCTTCATGGGCCGTTTCGGGCCCGGCCTGAGGAGCATGACGCCGCTCTTCTCCGGCGTAAGCCGTATGAGCTACCGCCGCTTCCTCCCGTACAATATGGCCGGCGTCGCCGTCTGGGCCGTCGCCTACACCCTCGTCGGTTACGCCTTCGGCGAGTACTGGAGCGTTCTGCTCTCCGTGGCGAAGTCCGCCGGCTACGTCTTCGTCGCCCTCGTCCTGATCGTCCTCGCCCTCTACGTCTACCGCCGCAGGAGACATCGGGAAGGGTAGCAGGCTGCTACACTCTCCTCCGCGAAGGAGGGTGTGATGCCGGAAGAGAAGCAGAGTACGACCGAAGGACTCGAACGCCGCAACCACGAGCTCTCGGTCCTCAACGCCACCGCCCGCGAGCTCAACCGCTCGGTGCGGCTGGACGAGGCGCTGGAGTTCACCCTCTCGCAGGTTGCAGAGCTCCTCGAACTCGAGACCGGCTGGATCTGGCTCCTCGACGAACCCTCCGGCGAGCCCTACCTCGCCGCGACCCGCAGCCTCCCTCCCGGCCTCGCCGCGGACCCGCGCCGCATGGACGGATCGAGCTACTGCTACTGCCTGGACACCTACCGCCGCGGCGACCTCGACGGCGCGGCGAACGTGAACGTTTTGGCCTGCAGCCGGCTCGCAGACCTCGTCGGCGGCACCGGCGGCCTCAGATACCACGCCTCGATCCCGCTGTACGCCGGGCCGAAGAAACTCGGGGTGATGAACCTGGCGAGCCCCGGCTGGAGGAGCCTCTCGGGGGAGGAGCTGCGGCTGCTCTACACCATCGGGGACCTGCTAGCCATCGCGATCGAGCGCTCCCGTCTCTTCGACCGCAGCGCGCACCTCGGCATGATGGAAGAACGCAACCGCCTCGCCCGCGAGATACACGACACCATCGCCCAGACCCTCTCCGCCACCGCCCTGCAGCTCGAATCCGCCGAGGCGCTGCTGGAGGACTCTCGCCCGGAGGCGGCCCGCGAGGCCCTCGGCCGCGCCCTCTCCCTCACCCGCCAGAACCTCGAGGAAGCCCGCCGCTCGGTGCAGGACCTGCGTGCCACGCCGCTCGAAGGGCGCCCGCTCGCACAGGCCCTGCGGGTGCTCGTGGACCGCTGGGAGGAGGAGAGCGGGATGGCCGCCCGCCTCAAGACGGTGAACGGGGCGAGCCCCCTCCCCCCACGCGTGGAGGTCGCGCTCTACCGCATCTGCCAGGAGGCGCTCTCCAACGTCGCCCGCCACGCCCGGGCGGACCGCGCGACCGTCCGGCTGACGGTCACGCCGGAGCGGGCGCTCCTCTCGGTCGAGGACGACGGGGTGGGCTTCGATCCCTGCCGCGTCCCGGAGGGTCACTACGGCATCACGGGGATGCGCGAGCGCGCCGCCTCGGTCGGTGGCACGCTGGAGATAGAGAGCGCGAGAGGCCGGGGTACGACCGTGAGGGCGGGCGTCCCGCTGAAGGAGGGCTGAGGTTGGAGAAGATCCGCATCCTCGTCGCCGACGATCACCCGATGCTGCGCGAGGGGCTCATCGCCGTGCTCTCCACCCGCCCGGAGTTCGAGGTCGTCGGCGAGGCACAGGACGGCGAGGAGACGCTGCGCCAGGCGCAGCGTCTCCGACCGGACATCGTCCTGCTCGACCTCGAGATGCCAAAGCTGGACGGGGTGGCCGTGCTGCGCACCCTAAAGGAGCGCAACCCCGGCACCCGGGCTCTCGTCTTCACCGCCTATGACACGGACGAGCGCATCGCCGGCGCTCTCAGGGCCGGGGCTGGGGGCTACCTGCTCAAAGGCGCCTCCCGGCAGGAGATCTTCGACGCCGTCCGCACCGTACACGCGGGCGGTACCCTGCTCGGTCCGGAGGCAGCCAGGTTCGTCCTGGAACGCGGCGGCCCGGGCGAAGCCGAAGGGCTCACCCCGCGCGAGCTTGAGGTGCTGGGGCTCCTGGCCAGGGGCCTCTCGAACGCCGGGATCGCACAAGAACTCTACATCAGCGAGCGCACCGTCAAGTTCCACGTCTCCTCCATCCTCTCCAAGCTCGGCGCCCGAAACCGCACCGAGGCTGCCAGGATCGCAGCCCGGCGCGGTCTGATCTCCTCTCCCTGACGCCGGGAACCCGTACTCTCGTACAGATCGGGAAACCGTCCCACCGCACGATGGCAGATCCCCCCCGAGGAGGCACCATACCCTCCGAGAGGAAGACGTCCCGAGAAGGGAGTGCCATGTACGACATCCACTACGAGATCTATCGCCAGCGCCACGCGGAGATGCTCGCGGAGGCGGAGACGTACCGACCGGCGAGGGAGCAAAAAGAGCACCGTCAACGGTGGATGCTCCAGACCCTCCACCGGGAGGCGCGGCGGTCCGCGGGCCGCCTGATCGAGCACCCGAAAAAGCATGAAGGAGGAGATCATGCCCAGAACGGCTCTCATCACCGGGGCCTCTCGCGGCCTCGGGTTCGCGCTCGCCCGTGAGCTCGCCGGAAGCGGCTGGTCGCTCGTCGTGGACGCCCGTGAACCAGAGGCCCTCCGGGAAGCCCGGGAGGAGCTCTCGGCGCTGACGCAGGAGGGGGTCGTCGCCCTCGCGGGCGACGTCTCGGACCCGGAGCACCGCCGGGCGCTCGCCGCTGCGGCCCGAGAACTTGGAGGGCTGGACGCCCTCGTCAACAACGCGAGCATCCTCGGCCCGAGCCCGCAGCCGTCGCTCCTGAACTATCCGCTGGCGGTGCTGGAGGAGGTCTACCGGGTGAACGTCATCGCCCCGCTCGGGCTCATCCAGGCCGCGCGGGACACCCTGAAGCCGGGGTCCAGGATAGTGAACGTCACCAGCGACGCGGCCCGCGAGCCCTACCCCGGCTGGGGAGGCTACGGCTCGAGCAAGGCGGCCCTGGAACAGCTCACGAACATCCTCGCCGCCGAGAACCCCTCCCTGCGCATCTACCTGCTGGACCCGGGGGACATGCGCACCCGGATGCACCAGGAGGCCTTCCCGGAGGAGGACATAAGCGACCGGCCGCTCCCGGAAGAGGTCGCGCCGGCGCTGGTCGAGCTCCTGGAGGGCGACCACCCGGGCGGCCGCTACGAGGCCCGCACGCTGCTCCCCTCAGGAAGGGAGAAGGGATGAACCCCCACACCACACGCTCTTCGACACCGGCAATGCTCCCTCACCCGCTCGACTTCGAGCTGCCGCGAAAGCTCGAGGCCGCAGAGCCGCCCGAAGCGCGGGGCCTCTCGCGCGACGAGGTGCGGCTGCTCGTCTCCCGTCGCCCGGACGGCCGCATCGTCCACGCCCGCTTCCGGGAACTGCCGCGCTTCCTCCGGTCAGGAGACGTGCTCGCCATAAACACCAGCGGCACCATGAACGCCGCGCTCGCCGCAAAACGCGCCGACGGCGCGCCCCTGGTGCTCCACCTCTCGACCCGCCTGCCCGCGAACCTGTGGACCGTCGAGCTGCGCCGCCCCGACGGGGTCGCCACGGAACCCTTCCGGGGAGGTGAGCCGGGAGAGCACCTGGCTCTCCCCGAAGGGGGAGAGGCCACCCTGCACGCCCGCTATCCCGGAAGCCCGCGGCTGTGGGTCGCGACCCTGGACCTCCCCCGCCCGCTCGAGGAGTACCTCGATGAGAATGGAGCCCCGATCCGCTACCGCCACGTCCCAGAGAGCTGGCCGTCCGGCTGCTACCAGACCATCTACGCCACCGAGAAAGGCAGCGCCGAGATGCCCTCGGCGGGGAGAGCCTTCACCCCCCGGCTCATAACGCACCTCGTCTCCCGCGGGGTGCAGTTCGCGCCGCTCCTCCTCCACACCGGCGTCTCCAGCCCGGAGGACGGCGAGCCACCCTGCGAGGAGTACTACCGTATCCCGCCCGAGAGCGCCCGGCTGGTGAACGCGGCGAGGAGAGCCGGACGTCGTGTGGTCGCGGTCGGAACCACCGTCGTGCGGGCGCTCGAGACGGTCGCGGAGGAAGACGGAACGGTCTACCCGGGCGAGGGATGGACCGGGCTGGTGGTGACGCCCGAGCGCCCCATCCGGGCCGCGGACGCCATGATCACCGGCTGGCACGAGCCCCGCTCCTCGCACCTGGCGATGCTCGAGGCCCTGGCGGGCAGGGAGCACCTCGAGGCAGCCTACGCCGCGGCGCTCGCGGAAGGCTACCTCTGGCACGAGTTCGGCGACCTGCATCTGATCCTGACCTGAAGACACCGGGCTCCCGGGGAGGATCTTCACGGCACCCGGCGGGCAGCCGCGAAGGCCATCTCCACCGCCTCCTCGGGCGAGGCGGCATGCAGGGTGTGCTCCCCGAGGTCCCAGCTCCCCAGCGAGACGACCCGGCGACCCACCTTGCGGGCGAGCCCCATCTCCGAGAGCGTCCCGTACCCGCCGCCGACCGCGATCACCGCGTCCCCCGCGCAGACCACCGCCAGGTTGCGGGCCTGCCCCATCCCCGTGGGAATCGCGTACGAGAGGTAGGGGTTCGCCCGCCCGCGGTCCTCGTCCGGCAGAAGCCCGATCGCCACCCCACCCGACTCCACAGCCCCGCGTGCGGCTGCCTCCATCACCCCGCCGAGCCCGCCGCAGATTACCACCCCGCCGCGCCGCGCGACGAGCGCTCCGACCCTGCGCGCCCGCTCGTAGAGCTCGCCGCGGGCGTCTCCCGCACCGATCACCGCTATGTAAGGCCCCCTCACAGCGCAGGGTGCTGGTCTATCTGCCCGAGCAGGTAGCGCAGCAGCGCGACGGCCCCCTCCTTGTTCAGCGGCTCGTTCCAGTTGCCGCACTTCGGGGACTGGATGCACGCCGGGCACCCCCGCTCGCAGGGGCAGCGCACGATCACGCCCAACGTGTCGCGCGCGAGCGAGGCGAACGCCTCGTAGCCGCGTTCGGAGATCCCCACGCCGCCGGGGTATCCGTCGTAGACGAAGATGGTGGGCAGATGCGTCTGTCGGTGCACCGGCGTAGAGAGCCCCCCGAGATCGGCCCGGTCGCACATCGCGAAGAGCGGCAAAAGCCCGATCATGCCGTGCTCGGCCGCGTGCAGCGCGCCCCCGAAGCGCTCGAAGCTCGGCTTCGCCCCCTCCGGGGGAGGCGGCAGCGTCACCCAGAAGGCCTGCGTCTCGAGCACAACCTCCGGCAGGTCGAGCGGGTATACGCCGACCTCCCGATCGTCCGCGACCCGCACCTTCTTGTAGTGGGTGACCCTCTCGCTCGTCCTCACCCGTCCCCGGTGCAGCGTGGCACCGTTCGCGAGAGGCCGGCTGCCGGCCTCCTCGATCACCTCGACGTCGGTCTCGACGCGCGGTCTGGTGTAGTAGCGGTCCGGGACCCGGCGTACGACAGCCCTGCGGGCGGCGAGGTCGAGCTCCTCCACCTCGTAGGCCCGGCCGCGGTGCAGGTAGGTCGCGCCGGGATGGAGCTCCCCCGGCGCGCGGGTCGCCTCGGAGCTCCCTATCACCTCGCCGTCCGCATCGACGACCGCGACCCGCTCCGCGGAGGCCGAGCGCAACGAGATGTCCTGCGCCGGATGCCCTCCCCCCGTGTAGAGCAGTCGCCCTCCGCTCCTCCTCAGCGCTCCCTCCTCCGCCAGCTCCCCCGCGACCCGGCGGAACGCCGGGCCGAAGAACTCTTCGTCGGACTCCTCGAGCGGGCTCTCGTGGGCCGCGGCCAGCAGGTGTGGGGCGAGGATGTAGGGGTTCTCGACCGTCACCCGGGCCGCCTCGACCCGGCGTCCGAGCACCCTCTTCGGGTTCTCGAAGATGAACTGGTCGAGCGCGTCGCGCCCGGCGATGTAGACCGAGAGCGCGGGCCTCTCCCCCCGTCCCGCCCGGCCCCACTGCTGCCAGATCGAGGCGATGCTCCCCGGATACCCGCAGCAGACCACCGCGTCGAGCTCCCCGACGTCCACCCCGAGCTCGAGCGCGTTGGTCGATACCACCCCGAGCAGCTCCCCGCGGAAGAGCCGTCCCTCTATCTCGCGCCGCTCGCGCGCGGTATAACCCGCCCGGTAGGGCGAGATGCGCCGGGCTGTCTCGATCCCCAACCGGTCGGCGGCGTAGCGGTAGACGAGTTCCGCCCCCCTGCGGGTCTTGGCGAAGGCGATCGTCCTCACCCCTCTGGAGACGAGCCCGGCGAAGACCAGAGCCCCCTCGACGAGCAGGCTCCTGCGCTCCCCTCGGCTCTCGTCCAGAAGCGGCGGGTTGCGGAAGACCACGCGCCTGCCGCCGGAGGATGCCCCGTCCTCGTCCACGAGCGAGAACGGCAGCCCGGTGAGGCTCTCGGCGAGCTCCTGCGGGTTGGCGACGGTGGCGCTGGTGAGCACGAAGCGGGGATCGGCCCCGTGCAGCGCAGCCACCCGCCTGAGCCGCCTCAGGACCATCGCCGCGTGCGAGCCGAAGACCCCGCGCAGCACGTGCGCCTCGTCCACCGCCACCAGCCGCAAGTTCCGGAAGAAGTGCCCCCACCCGTCGTGGTGCGGCAGGATCCCGACGCTCAGCATGTCCGGGTTGGTGAGCACTATGTTCGCCCGGCGCCGGACGTCGGCGCGCAACGCCTGCGGGGTGTCGCCGTCGTAGGTCGCGGCCCGCACCCCGCGCAGGGCGAACTCTCCTATCTTGCCGAGCTGGTCCTGGGCGAGCGCCTTCGTCGGGTAGAGGAAGAGCGCCCGGCTCGAAGGGTCGGTGAGGGCGTTCTCGAACGCCGGGATCTCGTAGCAGAGAGACTTGCCGCTCGCGGTGGCGGTGGAGACGATGACGTTCTCGCCGCGCAAGAGCCCGTCGTAGGCCTCCCGCTGGTGCGAATAGAGTGCGCTCACCCCGAGCCTCCCGAGCGCCTCCTCGAGCTCAGGAGGAAGGGAGGGCATCCCGGCGAAGCTGGGCCTGCGCGGCGGGAGCGAGGCGACGACGGTCCCCAGGGACTCCGCCAGGCGCAGATCCTCCGCGCCCGGCGCCTCCCGCAGCCTGCTCCTCCTAGATCTCACGCCGCCCGGCGAACGCCCTCCCGAGCGTCACCTCGTCGGCGTACTCCAGATCCCCGCCGACCGGGAGCCCGCTCGCGAGCGCCGTCACCCGCACCGGCAGCCCCTCCACCTCCTGCGCTATGTAGAGGGCCGTGGCCTCCCCGGTCGTGTTCGGGTTGGTCGCCAGGATAAGCTCCTTCGTCCCCTCACGCCTGACCCTCTCGACGAGCTCCGATATGCGCAGATCCTCCGGCTCCACGCCGTCCAGCGGGGAGAGCGCCCCGCCGAGGACGTGGTAGAGCCCCCGGTATTCGCCGGTGCGCTCTATGGGGCCGATGTCGTAGGGATCCTCGACCACGCAGATCACCGAGGCGTCCCGCCGGGGATCGCGGCAGATCTCACACTCCTCCTCCTCGGCGAGGTTGAAGCACCGGCGGCAGGGCTTTATGCGCTCCCTGACCTCCCTTATGGCGCCGGCCAGCGCCAGGGCATCTTCCCTGCGCTCCCTGATGATATGGAAGGCGATGCGCTGGGCGCTCCTGGGACCGATGGAGGGGAGCTTCGAGAGCTCCGAGATGAGCCGCTCGACGGGGCGCGCGTAGCTCGCCAGGGCAGCCCCCTACAGTCCCGGCAGACCCAGCCCGAGGTCGCCGAGCCCGCCGGTGATCCCGCCGAGCTTCTTCGAAGCCATCTCCTGCGCGCTGTTTAGCGCCTCGTTCACGGCCGCGACCACCATGTCCTGCAGCATCTCGATATCCTCGGGGTCCACGACGCCGGGGTCTATCTCGACCGAGACGACCTCAAGCCCCCCCGTGACCGTGGCCTTGACGGCACCTCCCCCGGCCGAGGCGGTCACGGTCTCCTTCTTGAGGTCCTCCTGGACCTGCTGCATCTCCTGCTGCATCTTCTGGACCTGCTGCATCATCTTGTTCACGTTGCGGCGTTTGCTCAACTCCCTAGCTCCCTCCGTCGTGATCCTGCCGTCCGAAATACTCCCGCGCCAGCTCGAAGACTTCCTGCTCGCTGCGGATTCTACCATCCCCCCCTGCCCCTTCCGAAGCCTCACCGACGGAGCGGGGAGCGGGGCTTTCGGGCTCCTCCGGAGCCCCCCCGGCAGGAGGTGGGACCTCATCGTCCCCTCTTTTCCCCCCGACCCGGGCCTCGAGACGCGGCCGCCTCCCGAAGCGGCCTTCTATCGCCTCCAGCAGAGGTTCGAGGTTTTTCTTCTTCGTAGCCTCGCCGACGAAGAAGCGCTCCGGGAAGGAGAGCTCGAGAACCTCCCCGTCGAAACGCTCGACGCGAGCGTTCTCGTAGACCGCCGCGGCGAGAGCCTTGCGCTTCGCCTTGAGCTCCTGCACCATCCCGGGCCACGCGGAGGCGATCTTAGCCCCGAGATCGTCCGAGGTATCCCCGAGATCGTCCGAGGCATCCTCCTGCACGGGCTCCTCTTCAACCTCGTCCTCTTCGGGAGGTGAAACCTCCGGGGGATTTTCCTCCATCCTCTCCTTGGCCCCCTCCGGCGAAGCACCCCGGGACGATGCCACCGCCCCCTTCGAGATCGCCTTCTCCAGGCGTTCGATTCGGGCCATGAGATCGTCGAGGTCGGGCTCGGCGTAGCCGCGCGAGAGCCGGACGAAGGCGAGCTCCAGCTCGAGCCGGGCGTCGGAACCGCGTCGGATGCGGCCGCGCGTCTGGCCGATCTCCTCTATCATCCGCAGGAGTTCCGCGCCGGGGATCTCGTCGGCCTGCTCCTCGAGCGGCTCGCGCTCCTGATCGCCTATCTCGGAGAGGGCGACCTCCGGAGCATTCTGCAGCAGCAGGAGCGTCCTGAGGTGTACAGTGAGCTCCTCGGCGAGCTGCCCGAGATCCTTGCCCTCGTTCGCGAGACGGTCGAGCGCCCGCAGGGCGTCCGCCGCCCTCCCGCCACACAGGGAGCTGCAGATCTCCCGCAACACCTCCGAACCGACGCTCCCGAGGAGCTCGCGCACCATCGCCGTGGTGATGGGGCCCTCGGCAAAGGAGGAGAGCTGGTCGAGCAGGCCCTCGGCGTCCCTGAAAGATCCCCCGGCCCGGCGCGCGAGGAGCATGAGCGCCTCCGGTTCGGCCTCTATGCCTTCGGCGGCCGCGATCTCCTCGAGCTTACGCGCGAGCATCCTCACGCCTGGCCTGCGGAACTCGAAGCTCTGACAGCGGCTCACTATCGTCGGCAGGACCCTGTGCTTCTCGGTGGTCGCCAGGACGAAGACTACGTGGGAGGGAGGTTCCTCGAGCATCTTCAGGAGAGCGTTGAATGCCTCCGCAGTGAGCATGTGGACCTCGTCTATGATGTAGACCTTCATCCGCCCCTGCGCGGGTGAGAGGTTAACCCGGTCCCGGAGGTCCCGGATCTCGTCTATCCCCCGGTTGGAGGCCGCGTCCATCTCGACCACGTCGAGCGAGGAACCCTCGATGATCCCCCGGCAGCTCTCGCACCCGCCGCACGGCTCGGGCGTCGGCCCGTGGACGCAGTTGAGCCCCATGGCGAGCACCTTGGCCGTCGAGGTCTTCCCCGTCCCGCGCGGGCCGGAGAAGAGATAGGCGTGCGCGACCCTGTCGGTCTCTATCGCGCGTACCAGCGTGCGGACCACCGGCTCCTGCCCGGCGATCTCGCTGAAACGACGCGGGCGCCACCTGCGATATAGTGCGGCCCGGCTCACCGGCAAGAAGCCTCGAAGAAGGATTCCTCCATGCTCCTAGTATATAAGGAGGTGTGCCCCCGCAAGAGGGCAAAATAAAATGCCGCGCACCCCGCCGTCGACGGACTCAGACCCGGCGAGCATCCGGCCGCTGGCTCCGGTCGGGCCGCCCCGTAGCACATGAGGTTACCCGCTTAGTGCTGCTGCCTCCCGGCCCTGACACGGTTCACGGGGCCTCATTGCCCGGGACCCGGCCATCGACGCCGCAGTCACCGGCCTCCACCGAACCCGGGCCGCCTCGGGCGGGGATCTAGGCCCTGCTAAGGCGATCGCAGGTACAGGGCATCGCCAGCTCCCCGCTTAGCGCGGCCATTTAAGTTTAGCAGACGAACTCCGCCCATCACCAAAATTTCTCGACTCAGAAAGGCAGCCAGGAAAGAAGCGGAGAGGGAGGGATTCGAACCCTCGAGGCGGCTCTACACCGCCTACGCGATTTCCAGTCGCGCTCCTTAGGCCAACTCGGACACCTCTCCGTCAGGGATGAGTTTACCAGAACCTGCTCTGGCCGTTGACTCTCAGCCGCCGCGCTCGAGCGGGTAGCCGGCTTCGACCCAGTCCTGCTTGCCCCCCTCGTAGTCGTAGACGTTGGTGTAGCCCATGGCCGCCAGCTCCCGGGCGATCCTCGTCGAGGCGTGTCAGTTGTAGTTCGAGCAGTAGGCCACGACGAGGGTCTCTTTGTCGGGGATCACGTCCCGGGCTTCCTTCGCATCCTGAAACCTTATGGCCCCAGGCAGATGCCCCTGCCTGTACGCCTGCTCGCCCAGAACCTCGAGGAGCACCATCTCCTCTCCCCGATCCATCTTCTCTTTCAACCGCTCCCTGTCTATCGTCTTCATCTCTCACCACCCTGCAAGAGTCGACTCTCAACCTTTTTTCTTATACCCGACTACCGGGACCGCGTAAATCCACGTCAAACTCGCAGCCTGCAATCCCCCGCCCTTGAATCTCCATCCGTTCTGAATGTATAGTACATCTAAGTGTTTTTAGAATATAGTTTGAGAGGGTGTTTCCGGGAGGGGGCTGGAGGAATAGTGAGAGGTTGTTGTGTAGAAGGAGGGAGCGTATTTGCGAGCACTGATCTTCGACCTCGACGGCACGCTGGTCGACACGGTGTATGCTCACGTCTTCGCCTGGCAGCGGGCGTTTGCGGAGGTGGGGATCGCGATCGACGGGTGGCGCATACACCGCCGGATAGGGATGAGCGGCGGGCTCTTCACGCGGGCGGTGGCGCGGGAGATAGGGCGCAGGATGAGCCCCGAGGAGGTGGAGGCGCTGCAGCGGCGTCACGGGGAGCTCTTCGAGGAGTTTTTGCCCGAGAGGAGGCCGCTACCCGGTGCTGTCGAGCTGCTGAGGCACCTGAGGGAGAACGGGGTGGTGCACGGCATTGCCACCTCCGGGCGCCATCCTGAGATCGACGCGAGCCTCGAGGCCCTCGAGGTTGGGCCGGAGACGGTGGTCGTGCACAGCGGGGACGTCAGAAGAGCAAAGCCGGAGCCGGACCTCTTCCTCGCCTGCCAGAAGCGGCTCGGGGTCGAGAGCGCAGAGTGCTACGTGGTCGGAGACGCCGTGTGGGACCTGCTAGCGGCGAGGAGGGCCGGGATGCTCGGCATCGGGCTCCTGAGCGGCGGTTACGGCGAGGACGAGCTCATCCGGGCCGGGGCGTTCCGGGTCTGCCGAGACCCTGAGGATCTGCGCTGGGTGCTCGACGAACTCGGGGTGCTCGTCGGGGACATCCCGACTGGAGACTGATCCGCAGCTACATCACCTTCGACGCCCGCGGTGAGCGGGCCATGAGCGGCGGGGCAAAGGAGCTGGCGGGGTTGCTCGAACATCTGCACATCAGAAAGACACACGTCCTGAAGACCCAGCTCGGAGGTTTCGTCGCGCAGAGGCTCGCGCTAGAGAGGCCGGAGCCGGCCGGGCGGCTGATGCTCGTGAAATTCTGACGCACGGTCCAGCGCTGGATCGCGCCGTCTGCGTCTTCTGCCGCGGGAGCATAGGCATCACACAGAAGGCTCTGGCGCGGGGGGTGACCGTCTGCGTCGTACCGTTCGGACGAGACCAGCTCGAGGTCGCCCGGCACGTCGAGGTCGCGGGCGCCGGGAGTAGGCTACCCGCTTCCCGGTTGCGGCCAGACCGACTGCGGCAGGCGGTGAAAGGGCTGTACGGCCGGCGGTCGATGAAAGCGCTGATCGAGCGGAGGCTAACCGGGGACACCAGGAGGCCATAAGATCCAGACGATCAGATAGGTAGTTGTTATGTTTTATGGTTCTATAGATACTCTACGTCTCGGCGCGAGAAAGACCGCTACAGAGTCAATCATTCATCAGGCATCGCACCATGCCCGCCATGACCTCCACCGCCTGTTCGTCATCGAGCCCCTGCTGGCGCACGAGCGAGTACCAGGTCTGGAAGTCAAGCGCGTGAGCTATGGCGGCGAGTAGCAGTTGTCTCCGCTTGCCCTGCGCACCCCATCCGACGGAGAGAACGTCGCGCATCCTCTCCCAGTGCTGGAAGTACGGTTCGCTGAACTCGCGCGTTAGAGGATGTACCTGCCGGTCACGGATCACCCTGGCTATCATCCGTTCGGTGCGGCTGTGATAGGCGTATACCTCGGCCAGTGCGCTCCTCAACCGCTCTCCAGGATCCGCAACTCGGGTCCACGGTGAGGGATCGGGCAGTGGGTTGTCGGCGATCCAATGCTCCGTGCAGGCAGTGAAAAGCGCTCGCTCGTCCGGGAAGTGCCGGTAGACCGTGAGCCGCTCCACCCCCGCCTTCTCCGCGATCGCGCTGATGGTCGTCTGAGCCGGTCCGAGCGTCTCGTGTAACTCGACGGTCGCCTTGGTGATCCGCCGCCGAGTCTCCTCCTGCTTCTCCGCCCGCCGCTTTAGCTCGTATTTACGCGTCATCTCCGAGTCCAACGATTCAGTAAACAGGCTCGTATTTTGCCTTGACAGACGCTTCCAGTCAGGTTATTGTACTATCAAAATAAGTAAACAGTATCGTTTAATGAATTGGAGCTGTTTGGGTAGAGAAAAAACGAAGCGGAGCTTGCGGAGCTAGAGATCCATATTGGTGGGCCAGAGGGAAAGGAGTGGCGGATGATCGCCGAAAAGATTAGCGAGTTGGAGTTGATGGAGGTCTGGTACGAGGACGATCCGACGATGCGGATCAAGGTCACCTTCCCCTTCTTCCTGGGGAATGGGACCAAGAGCACAGCGGTCGTCTACTTCGAGATCAAGCCCGGATGCAGGCTCGGGACCCACACCGACAGCGCGGAGGAGATAATCCTGGTTCTGGAGGGAACGGCAGAGGTCTCTTTAGGAGATGAGCGGGGTCGGCTCTCTGCGGGCGAGATGGCGCTCGTGCCGGCCATGGTGCCGCACGGCTTGGGTAATGCGGGAGACGAGACGGTCCGGGTCGTCGGGTTCTTCTCCAGCAACGTGGTGGTGAGCACGTTCGACAGGCCGATGATGCCCTTCGGCCAACGGGTCGTCGGGACGCCGCCCGTCCTCGAAGAGGACCAGGTCGCCTCTGGGAACACCGGAGCCTAGAAGGAAGCGAACATGGCCCGCATAATGATCGTTCCCGCCGAAGAGGCCTGGGGGCTGCGCGGGCTCATCGCATGGATGGTCAAGCGCCAGTACGGCGGGGTGATCCTGGGGGCTTTGAGGTCTTGATGCCGGACCTCCGGTTGCTCCTTCCCGCCGGCTGGCTCTACAACCACCTCCACATGCGCAAATCCTCGCCCATGACCCGCCTGCAGCGCGAGATACTCTCGCCACGGTGGTCAACGGCCTCGTCGGCGGCGCTCCCTGACTGGGCCTGCACACGGCGGCCGTGCGCCGTCTGACGAAAGACGAACACCTGGGCATGGAATTCGCTACCACCTGGCCCACCTACGACCTGGATGAGAAACCCGGGCTCTGCTGGGCCACGCTAAGAAGCTCACCCAGAAGCCGGACATGGTAGAAGACGCCGACATCGAAGCCCTGCGGGGAGCAGGAGGGGACGAGGACGGCATCTACGAAGCGACGGCCCTGATCTCGCTGTTCAACTTCAGCGGGTGGATGGAGGCGGCTTCGGGCCTGCTACCTGATGAGATCCCGGAAGGCGTCCGTATGCCCGAAGCCATCCCTGAGAAGCACTGAGAATTGCCGCCGGTGAGTGATGGGGAAGGAAAGAGCCGAACCTGTTCTACTATCCAGACAGCGACGGGCAGAGGTTGTCCAGGAAGAGGCGCCTGACGAGCTCTCCGCGGCTCCGTACCCCCACCTTCTCGCAGGCGTTGGAGACGTGGTTCTGCACGGTGTACTCGGAGATGAAAAGCATCCGGGATATCTGGCGGGTGGAGAGGCCGCGCACGACGAGCTTGGCCACCTCCTCTTCGCGGGGGCTGAGGCCGTAGGCGGCTGCGTCGATCCAGGCCACCTCTTCGGGTCTGGACGGTGCGATGACGATCACCGTCTGCGCGGGCTGGCCGGGGACCGGTTCGGAGAGGGAACCGTAGAGCGTCAGCCAGTGTCCCGAGCGCGCCCGGATGCGGAGGCGCGGAACACCAGCCTTCTCCCGAGCGTTTTCGGGTCCTAGCGAGCGCTTCAGCGCGCCCACAATCATCCAGACCGCCGCTGGAAGCCCATCGCCTTCTCGCCAGTCGGGGCCGAGATCCTCGACTTCCCGCAGCCAGCGCTCCGCCGCCGGGGTATGCTGCACTACCTGCCCCTCGCGGTTGAGGGTCAGGACGCCCGGCACACCGTCTCCGTCTGGTTCGGCGGCGGCACGCAACCGGAGCATCGCGGCTTTCAGACCGGCCCCCAGGTGTGGAGAGATCCGGCGGAGGAGTACGACCTCGCGAGGGTCGAAGTCCGGGCGGTCACGTTCCCGAAAAAGGTCCATACCGCCCCAAATCTCGCGGCCCACGGTGCTGTCAAGGCTAACCTGGTAGCCCAGTCCCAGTGGACCAGTCACCTCCTGGTATCGTATAGAGCGTTCGAGTCTGCCCCCGGTGACCTCAGAGAGCAGAGACACCGGGTCTCTGCTCCTCGCCAGCCGGTTGTACCCGCTTGCGTAATCTTCGAAGTAGATGTTCTCGAAGAAGAGCCGCGCCTCCTTTTTACCCCCTATCCCCTTCTGTGCACCCTGCGTGATCAGCCTGCTCGGAGGATCGATTTTGTACATGCAGTAGGCATCGATCGGGATGGCCCGCCGCAAAGCCTCGGCCGTCGTGCGCAGCAACGTCATCCCATCCAGCCCGGCGCAGCAGAGACGCTTTACCTCGGTGAAGACCTGCTCTTCGAGGGTTGCCCTGGTACTCATGAGGCCCGGTTCTCCTGGTCGCTCGCTCCACAGCAGCATTATCACCTCCCTGCCCGCTACGGGGAATAGCAGATTTATGGGATATGCCTCTACCAAAAGCGGGGCTATGCTTCCCTGCAGGAGGCAGACGGATCCGCAGAGAGGAGATCGAGTTGTCCGCGAACGTCAAGTACCTGCCCGCCAACGGTGGTCGTGCCTTCGCCCACCTCGGCACCTCGCTCGTCTTCAAGGACGAGCCGGAGGAAAACGGCGACGCGTTGCTTTTGTTCGAGTGCCGGATGCCGGCGACAAACGGCGTGCCCCCGCATACCGAGCGCAACAACGAAGCCTTCTACGTACTGGAGGGGACGCTCGAGATCGAGGCCGACGGCGAGCGCTACCGGCTCGGCCCCGGCGACTTCCTCAGCATCCGCCCCGGCGTCCTGCATGCCCTGCACAATCCGGGACCCGGCTGGCTGCGGGCGCTGATGCTGACCTCGCCCGGAAGCCAGCATGTCCGCTTCTTCACAACCCTCGGCGAGCCGATCGACGACCCGCTCAACCCGCCGCAGCCGAGCGGGCCGCCCGACTTCGAGGAGCTGGCCGCGGTCGCCCGCGAGTGCGGGATGGAGTTCGTGCGGCCATGAGGCAGATCTACGCAAAGCTCCCGGCGCGCGACGTCGAGCGAGCGCGCGCCTTCTACGCGGACAGGCTGGGCCTGACGCCGTCCGGCGAGCACAACAACCACCTTCACTACGAAGTCGGAGGATCATACTTCATCGTCAACCCGAGCAGCGGGGCCGCGTCCGGCACTCATGACCAGCTCGGCTTCGTGGTCGAGAACATCGAGGCGACGGTCGCGAGGCTGCGCTCGAACGGTGTGGTCTTCGAGGAGTACGAGCCGCCGGGCGCGACCGTGACCGGCGAGATCGTAGACCTCGGAGGCGTCAAGGCCGCCTGGTTCAAGGACAGCGAAGGCAACCTGCTCAGCATCACGGAGTTCGCCGGCGGATCTCCTTTCGCGGCGCGCTCGGAAGGCGGGCCGGATACGAGAAGGACCGAAGCCTGACAACCCTGTAGTGTACGGAACCCCCAAAACCCTGGTTTTCTCGGGTATGCACCGCCGATGGGTGGGTCCAGGCTTCGCTTCGTAAAGTCCCGAAAGAAGAGGTAGGGGGTCGCGATACTCGGACCGCCTCCGGGTCATCAAGGCCGAGGGATCAGACCGGTGAGAACGAGGCAGGGTCGAGCTATTCAGGCAGCTCGACCCTGTCGCCCACCTCGATGTGGTGCTTTCGGAAGAAGCCCTGGTTCATCTCCAGCGCGTACCGGGCCGGTTTCTTGGAGGAGTGGACCGTCTCCGTCCGGGGCTCCATGCTCTGGATGTCCACGATCCTGCCCTTCGAGTCGATGAAGGCCACCGAGAGCGGGATCAGGGTGTTCTTCATCCAGAAGCGGAGCACGGCCGGATGGTCGAAGACGAAGAGCATCCCGTGGTTCTCGGGCATGGAGGTGCGATACATCAGCCCCTTCTCCCGCTCCGGCCCGGTGTCGGCGATCTCGGCCTTTACTCTGACCTTCCTGCCGTCGGAGGCGTATATGGTGAGCGTTTTGGTCGCGAGGTGCTGCGCCCGGGCATGGGAGGTCGAGGATGATCCGGAGACACCACCCGTACATCCCGTGACGAGGATGAATAAGGCGAGCAGAGCGGCCGCGGGCGCTCTCATCGCAGGACGAACTCCAGCCGCCCGCGTCGGGCTCCCCTGTTCCTGCACGACGTGATCTCAACCCTCCCGACCTCGCGGGTGCTCGCGACGTGGGTCCCACCATCGGCCCGCGCGCCGAACCCCTCTACCTCGACCATGCGTGTCACGCCACCCCGCCGGAGCCAGCGAACCCTGACCGGGCGGTCCTCAGCGAGCACCTCGTTGGCCCTCTCCTCCACCATCTCCACCGTCCACCGACCGCGAGGCGAGAAATCGAGGCGGGCCCATCCCGCGCGTATCCTCCCGCCCTCGATCCGGGCTTCGAATTCCCGCGAGAGCACGGCCGAGAGAACGTACAGCGCGGTCCGGTAGCGCATGTGCGAGTAACGGCGCTCCCAGTCGAGCTCGCCGCGCAACTCGCGGACGGTCCGGGGGATGGCCATATCGAGGACGTGCACGATCTCATTGCCCTCGCGCCGCACGTCGACCACGGAGGCCCGCACGGGCCCGATACCGAGCATGCCTCTGTCCGGGGGCTGCCCCTCACCACCGGGGTAGAATGCGGTGCGGTCCAGCACGACCTCCCTGCCCCGCAGGGCCACCACCCGGGCCTCGAACTCCTTCAGGTAAGCATCCCGCAGGAAGAGCTCCCCGGTCACGGAAGGGCGAGCGAACCCCGTTCGCGATCCTTGAACGTGATCACCTCCCTGTATCCGACCTCGCGCACGAGCGCGAGGCTCCTGTCGTATCCCGCGGCGACCTCCTCCGGAGAATGCGCGTCGGAAGAGAGGACTATCGGGACGCCCCGCCGGAAGAACATCTCCAGAAAACGCCTCGAGGGGTATATCTCGCCGATCGGCTTGCGCAGCCCCGCAGCGTTCACGTCGACCGCGACCCCGGCTTCGGCTATCGCGTCGGCGGTCTCCTCGAGCATCGGCGTGATGTCGCGCTCCGGGCGGCACCCGAAGATCTTCACCAGGTCCGGGTGGCCTATGACGTCGAAGCGTCCGGAGAGGGCGGCCTTGCGGACGTTCTCGAAGTAGCGCTCGTAGAGCTCGTATGGCTCGTACTCGTCGTAGACCTCGCGGTGGTCGGGGTGGTCCACGTCCTTGCCGTCGACCTTGTGTACGCTGCCGATGACGTAGTCGTAGGGGAGGGCGCGCGCGACCCGGTCCATCTCCTCCTCCGTCCCGGGCACGAAATCTACCTCTATGCCGAGCCTCAGCTCGAGCCCGTCCACCTCCTCGCGCGCCCTCTGGAAGGCCGCGAGGTCTACGTCATCCAGATACCGGTCGTGCTCGGTTATGCCCATCTGGACGAGCCCCCGCTCCCTTGCGACCTCGCAGTAGCGGAGGATGTTTTCGGTGGTCATCGGGCGGTCTCCGTGGGCAACGACGTGCAGATGGTAGTCGATCACCGCGGGGCTTTTCTCCTCTCGTTTACAGACGACAGCGGCCCATATCTTATAAGATGCTGGGGCGAGGATCACCCGAAAGAAAGGAGCGCCCGCCCTGCGCACCCTGGCCTACATCGCTACCGGCCTGCTCTCCGCCGCAGCGGTCGCGACAGAGTTCACAGATGCCCCGACCATCCTCGTCTTCATCCTGAGCGCGCTCGCGCTCATCGGGCTCGCCTGGGTGCTGGGACAGGCGACCGACAGCCTGGGCGCGCACGCCGGCCCGCGCATCGGCGGCATCCTGAACGCCACCTTCGGCAACGCAGCGGAGCTGATCATCACGATCTTCGCCCTCTCGGCCGGGCTCACCACCGTGGTGAAGGCCTCGATCATCGGCTCGGTCATAGGGAACGTGCTACTCGTCCTGGGCATGAGCGTGCTCTTCGGAGGACTCAAGAACGGCCCCCAGAAGTTCTCCCAGACCGTGGCCGGGGCGAACAGCGCGATGCTCGTCATCGTCGCCATAGGTCTCTCCATCCCCACCATCTTCGCGAACACCGGACCCCGGGAGGGTAACCTGGCGACCGAATACCTGAGCATCGGCGTCGCGGTGGTGCTCGTCGTCCTCTACATCCTGAGCCTCGTCTTCTACTTCACAGAACCGGAGGCCCCCTCCGGAACCGAAGAACCCCCGGCCTTCGGCCCCAGAGCCTCCGCCGGGCTCCTCGCTCTCTCAACGGGGGCGGTCTCCTGGATCTCGGAGATCTTCGTCGGCGCAATAGAACCCCTGGTCAAGGAGATCGGCATCTCAGAGCTCTTCATCGGCGTGATCCTGGTCCCGATCATCGGCAACGTGGCCGAACACGTCGTCGGCGTGAAGCTGGCCTACGAGAACAAGATAGAGTTCTCGATGTTCACCTCGGTCGGCTCCTCCCTGCAGGTGGCGCTGCTCGTCACCCCCGTGCTGGTCTTCCTGGGGCCCCTGCTCGGCCACCCACTGCACCTGACCTTCAGCGCCCTCGAACTAGGGTCCCTCGCCGCAGCCGCGATAGTCGCCGCCATCATCTCCCTCGACGGTCGCTCCAACTGGCTCGAAGGCGCCATGCTCTGCGGCGTCTACGCCGTGGTCGCCCTCGCTTTCTTCTTCTCCGGCTGAAAACCGGCCACCCGGCCCATCACCCACAAAATACCTGCACAACCCAAGAAACAACGCCGGAATCCGCCGGATGCCCCACTTGACAGGTGCCCGAGCAGGCGGTATCGTTCTGCGATATGTTTACCAAAGCAATAGACAAATCAGCCTTCCGGAGCCGGGATCGGGGGGCCGGAGAAAAGCGGGGTTGTTGATTTGGTTGAGCTGGCGCTCTTCGGTCTTCTGGTAGGGTTTCTGGTCGGGCTCACGGGGGTGGGCGGCGGTTCTCTGATGAGCCCGTTTCTGCTTTCGGTGGGCATACCGGCGCCGACGGCGGTCGGCACGGACCTGGCGTACGCGACGATCACGAAGCTCTTCGGCTCGGCGCAGCACCGCAGGCAGCGTTCGGTAAACCTGCAGGTGGTGGCGTACCTCGCGCTCGGGAGCGTCCCGGCGGGGCTGCTCGGGGTGTACACGGTGGACCGGCTGGAGAAGATCTACAGCGCCCGGAGCGTGGACAGCATACTCGGCACTGCGATCGCGGCGGTAGTGATCCTGGCCGGCCTCTCGCTCATCGCCCGGCACTTCATCCCGGAGAAGCCCGGCAGGAAGGGCAGGGTCGGCGGATGGGACGGGCAGAGCCCGATGAGCCTGCGCAGGAAGGCTCTCACCACGGCGCTGGGTGCGCTCGGCGGGTATCTCGTCGGCCTGACCTCGATCGGGTCGGGGACCATGATCGCGATAATCCTGCTGCTCGTCTACCCCCTCAGCTCGGTCGAGGTCGTCGGCACCGACGTGGCGCACGCGACGATACTGTCGTTCACCGTCGGGCTCGCGCATGCGATAAGCGGCAACGTCAGCTTCGAGATCACCGGCATACTGCTGCTCGGTGGCATCCCGGGCGTCCTCGTCGGCAGCCGCCTGGCCAAGGTGATCCCGGGCCGTCCACTGCGGCTCCTGCTCGCGGCGATGCTCATCTTCGTCGGCGTCAGGATGATCCTCTCGGGCTAGGCCTTCTCCGCCCGGAGCCCGTACATGAGCGGCACCTCCGGTACGTCATCCGGGGGGATCATGCGCCGTCCCGGAAGCTCGCGCATCCTCTCGAAGTGTCGCTCTCCGTTCGAGTAGGGGTATTCCCTGAGCTCCCGGACGAACAAACCGGCCCCGGCCAGGGCCGTGATCACCTCCCCGAGCCCCCAGCGGAACAGCACCGCCCGGTGCGGGTTCGAGAAGCCCTCCATCCCGGGCTCGAATCCCGCCGGGGTGAGTCCCCCTCCCGACTGGCCCACGTAGTCTCCGACCCCTTCCTCGAGCTCCTCGGGCACCCCGCCCGCGGGATAAGACCGGGAGTGCGACCAGTCGGCGGCGAACATGTCCGCCGCCGGGTGGAACTCGACGAGCACGAAGCACCCGCTGGGGGCGAGGATGCCCGAGATGGCGCGCGCCCAGCGACCGAGGTCCGGGATCCAGCAGACCACCCCGTAGGAGGCGAATGCTGCATCGAATCTCCTGCCGCCTTCCGCGGCCCGCTCCATCCAACCGCAGATCTCGGCCCGCTCGAAGTGGACCTCCACCCCGACCCTCTCGGCGAGGCTGCGGGCAGCGGCCACGGCCTCGTCGCTCATGTCCACCCCGGTAACCTCGGCCCCGAGGAGTGCCAGGCTCACGGAGTCCGGTCCGGCTCCCGACTGCAGGTGCAAAACCCTCTTCCCCGCGACGTCCCCGAGGAGCGAACGTTCCTCCGGGAAGAGCGCGCTCCCGCCCTCCCGCAGGAAGCCTGCCAGGGCCCCGCGGTGGCTCTCGTGCGCCTCGGCGGCGGCATTCCACGAACGGCGGTTCTCCTCCAGGAAGTCCTCTCCGAGACGCATCCCCACGGCCTCCTGAAGCACCTCTAAGAACCCTTCCACCGTCTCCTCCCAGCGCGGAAGTTCCCGGGCCCGCTGCAGCGCGGCCCTCGACAGCGCCTCCCTGAGCCCGGCGTCCGAGAGGAGACGCCCGAGCGCGCCGCGCAGCCCTCTCCGGTCTCCCGGCGGGACGAGGATCCCGGCCTCCCCGACGAGCTCGGGAACCGGGCCGGTGTCGCAGGCGACGACCGGCAGCCCGAAAGACAGCGCCTCCGCGTAGACCAGCCCGTAACCCTCGTAGCGCGAGGGCAGGACGAAGATGTCCGATGCCGCGTAGAGCCGGGCGAGCTCCCCGTCCGCGACCGCGCCGACCGCCTCTACACTGGGGGTTTCACGCAGCGCATCCCGCACGACCGAGGCGTAGGACGGGTCGGCGTCCTGTTCTCCGGCGAGGATGAGGGACGCTTCTTCTGTCTCGAGCCCCGACCAGGCCTCCACGAGGTCGAGGATTCCCTTGCGCTCTATCCACTGGGCCACGCACAAAACACGCAGGGGCCCGGTCCGGCCCGCACCCCCCCGCCGGGCGGAGAGCCTGTCGAAACCCGGCGGGACCACGCGGATGCGCCCCGGTTCGACCCCTCGTTTCTCGAGGATCGCCTTTCCGTGCCGGCTGACGCACACCAAAAGGTTGGCGCGGAGAAGCGGGCCTTCGAAGCGGCGCTCGTAGAGCGCCCTCCCGGGGTCCGCGACCGCGGGCAACTCGTGCACCATCGCGACGAGGGGACGTTCTCTGCGCCAGCGGTCGAGGTGCGGGGCGCAGACGACCCTGGCGAGCGCGTCGACCACCACGACGTCGAAGGGACGCGGGTCGAAGGTGAGCCCGAAGCGCTGCGACGACGCCTCCTGCTCCCCGGGGGCAGCCCCGCAGGCGATAACCTCCTCGACCTCCAACCCCGCCCCCCGCAGCCCGGCCACGACGCGCGCGTCATACAGGTACCCCCCGGTCCTGCGCGAGGTATCCCCGACGGTGACGAAGGCGACCCGCACCGGCCTACAGGGCGTCCTCGCGGGCGGCGTAGGCCGAGGGGTTCTCCCAGACCCTCACGGTGAGGGAATCGAGCCCCCGGTCGCGCAGCGAAGATGCCAGACGTTCCCAGCAGTAGTCGGCGATGGCCTCGGCGGTCGTGGGACCGGCCGAGAGGCCCTCGACCTCGTTCAGGTTGCGGTAGTGCAACGAGGCGGCGAGTTCCTCGACCGCGGGTTTGAGCTCCCCCAGGTCGTAGAGGGTGCCATCCTCCCGGAGGCTTTCTCCGCGGAGGATGACCTCGAGCCGGTAGGTGTGACCGTGGGTACGCGAGGCGGGCCCGAAGCCCTCCGGGAGGCTGTGCGCGGCCTCGAAGCCTGCTGCGACAAAGATCTCGTACATCTCTCACCCTCCCTCGTAGACGAAGACCGCCTGCACGACGTCCTCCGCCCCGCCGTCGAGCAGGCGGTAGGCCGCCGGTGCATCCTCGAGGTGGAAGCGGTGGGTGACGAACTCCTGTAGATGCAGACGGCCGAGCAGATCCAGGACAACCTCCATCCTGCGGCGGCGGTCCCAGCGCGGGGACGCCTCCGGCCCGATCCTGCCCACCTGAGAGGAGCGGATACGCACCCGCCCCCGGTGGAAGCGGCCGCCGAGCTGCAGGATCACGGGCTTCGTTCCATACCAGGATACGGCGACGACCGTCCCCTCGTCGGCCACCGAATCTATAGCCTGCTGCAGCGCCTCGCCCACACCGCTCACCTCCACCGCCACATCCGGGCGCCGCCCGCAGGATTTCAGGATGTCCTCCCCCGGCGCGAGCGCGGCGTCGGCCCCGATGGAGAGCGAGAGAGCTCGTCGTTTTTCACGCGGCTCGACCGTGACGACGCGACCGGCCCCGGCGAGGCGGAGCAGCTGCGCGATCATCATCCCCACCACCCCCTGCCCGAAGACCACCGCGGTCTCCCCGAGGAGCAACGGGGTGTCGTGGATGACGTTGAGCGCAGTCTCGAGGTTCGCCGCAAAGATCCCGAGCAGCGGATCGAGGCCCTCCGGCAACCGCACGGGCAGCCCGACCGGGACGCAGAAAACGCTCTGGTGCGGGTGGTGGACGAAGACGATGTCGTCCCGCCGCAGCCCTCCGGTCCCCTCGCCGACGTCGAGGACGCGCCCCACGACGGCGTACCCGTATTTGACCGGCAGGGCGAAGCTCCCCTCCAGCGTGGGGAGGTCGAGGTCGAGCCTGGGGGAGACCTCTCCCCGGTAGACGAGCATCTCGGTCCCTGAGCTTATCCCGGAATAGAGGGACTCCACACGCACCTCTCCCGGGCCGGGGGGCAGGACCTCGTGCTCGCGCAGCGCGGCCCGGCGCGGCCCCTCGAACCAGACGGCCCGGGCGGGAAGTGCCTCAGGCATTCGGGTACTCTATCGGGCTCTCCAGCAGGATATCCGCCCCGCAGCGCTCCACCGAGATCTCCGGGAGCACGAGCGAGGCGTCGAGGCTGGAGATTCCGAGGTCGCCAACGGCCTCTATCCCGCACCCGAGTATCTTCGGCGCGATGCAGACGCAGACCCTGTCCACCAGCCGCTCGCGCAACAGGGAGGTGATGAGCCTCGCTCCACCCTCGACCATCACGGATTTCACGCCCATCTCGCCGAGGTTCTCGAACATCACCGCAAGATCAACCCGCCCCTCGCCGTCCTCTGGCAGGATCAGGATACGCGCTCCTAGCTTCTCGAGCCTCTCGCGCCGCTCCTCCGGGGCCCGAGCGGTTGTGGCGAGCACGGTACCCCTCGCCGCACCGCCGGCGAGGACCGCCGCCTCAGGAGGAGTGCGCAGGGTGCTGTCCACGACCACCCTGAGCGGGTCTCTGCCCGGCGCGTGTCGGACGGTGAGGCGCGGGTCGTCCGCGCGGGCCGTACCCACCCCGACCATCACCGCGTCGTGGCCGGCGCGCAGCGCGTGCGCGTGGCGGAGCGACTCAGGGCAGCTGATCCACTGCGAGGAGCCGCCCGAGGTCGCAAGCCGGCCGTCGAGCGTCTGGGCGTAGCTCACGGTGACGGAAGGTCTCGCTGCGTTCCCTGCGGGGGACATCTCCACTCCTCCAGCCTCGTCTCTCCGCAATCCAGGAGAAGGTTAACACGGCCCCACGGCGCGGAAGGGTCCGGGATCACACTCCGTTATACTGCCCCGGAGAAGATCACAAAGAGAGGGAGAAGGACTTGGGAGAGGACAGGATACTGCTCGAAGGCATGGTCTTTCACGGCTACCACGGCACGCTCTCCGCAGAGCGCGAGCTGGGCCAGCCCTTCGTCGTCGACGTCGAGATGAGATGCGACCTCAGGGAGGCAGGCCTCACCGACGACCTGAATAAAACCGTGGATTACGGCGAGGTCCACCGGCTCTCGCGTGAGATCGTCGAGGGAGAGCCGGTGAACCTCACCGAGACGGTGGCCGAGAGGATCGCCGCTGCGATCCTGGAACATCACCCGAGGGTCGAAGAGGTGCGGGTGAAGGTCGCAAAGCCCCACGTCCGGCTCGAGAACACCGTTCTTGGGGGCTCGGCCGTCGAGGTCGTGAGGGAGCGGGCCTGAAGCTACCAGCGGTCCACGACCACGACCCCTAAGGTGCCGAAGTCCCCCATCGAGGCGAGCACGTCTCCGGCCTCCTCTATCGGGATGGTGCGCGAGACGAGCTTCTTCGGGGAGAGTTTGCCCTGCTCTATCATCGAGAGCATGTACGGATAGCTCACCGGCCCCATCCCGAGCGAGCCGATGAGCCGGATCTCCTTCTGCACGATCAGGTCGACCGGTAGCCCGATGACGCCGCGTTCGGCGCTGGTGGTGAGCCCTATCTGAAGGTGCCTGCCCCGCTTGCGCACGCTCCCAACCGAGGCCTGGCAGGTCTGGGCTATACCGAGGGCGTCGACCGAGACGTGGGCGCCGCCGCCGGTGATCTCCTGCACCGCCCGGGTCGCGTCGGTCTCCCTCGCGTTGACGGTCTCCACCGCCCCGATCTCACACGCGAACTCCAGCTTGCGGTCGTCTATGTCCACGGCTATCACCCCGGCGCCGAGGGCGGTCGCGATCATCGTCGCCGAGAGCCCCACCCCGCCGCAGCCGTGCACCGCGACCCACTCGCCGGGGCGCACCTGCGCCTGATCCGCGAGCCCGTGGAAGGCGGTCATGAAGCGGCAGCCGATCGAAGCCGCCTCGACGAATCCGACCGACTCCGGGAGGTTGACCAGGTTCACGTCGGCGTGGGGCACGTGCACGTAGCGGCCGAAGGAGCCCCACTGGGTGAAGCCGATCAGACCGATGTTGTCGCAGACGTTGTGGTGGCCGGCGACGCACTCCGGGCAGGTGCCGTCCGCGACGTTGAACGGGACCACGACCCGCTCACCCGCCGAGTGGTGGCGCACCTCCGGCCCGACCTCTTCCACGACCCCGGCGAACTCGTGACCCAGCACGTGCGGCAGCGGCGGATTCACCCCGAACCAGTCCCAGTCCCCCTGCCAGGCGTGCCAGTCGCTGCGGCAGACCCCGTTCGCCTCCACCCGGACTATCGCACCGTCCGGGGCGCAGGAAGGCTCCTCGACCTCCCGGACGACGAGCGGCTCCCGCTGCTTCTCCATCACGGCGGCCTTCATGTCGCGTCTCCTTTCCCTTGACCCTGCAGGACCATTTTAAGCTCAGGAGGAGACGATCTGCACGTCCACCCCTTCTCCGATCTCGTAGATGAAGCGATCTATGACATCCCCGCGCCAGAATTTCTCCCACCTGCTACGACGCGGATGCCCCATGATGACGTAGGTGACGTTGTGCTCGCGGGCGAAGCGGACCAGCTCGGCCACCACGTCCTTCCCCTTGAGGACCACGACTTCTGCGCCGAGCTCGCGGGCGAACTGCAGGTTCTCCGAGATCTGACGCTGGGCGGTCGCGGAGAGCCTCTCCGGCGCCGTACGCGGGGTCTCGACGTAAACAGCGTACCAGTCGGTGTTCATCCTCCCCGCCACCCGGCTGCCTCGCCGCAGCAGGCTTCTGGCGTCAGGCTTGGAGCTCAGCGCGACCATCACCCGCTCTGGCTCTCCCGAGCGGGGGCCGTTCTCCCGGCGGGCGGTGTAGCGGGCCTCGAGGTCCCGGGCGGTCTCGTGCAGCGAGAGCTCCCGCAGGAGGGAGAGGTTCTCCTCGGTGAAGAAGTTCTCCAGCGCCTGCCGGACCCGCTCCGGCGGGTACACCCTGCCCTCCAGCAGCCTCTCCCGGAGGGTATCCACGGTCACATCGACGTTTATGAGCTCTGCACGCCGCACTATGCGGTCGGGGACGGTCTCGCGCACCTTTACGCCGGTGGCCCGCTCGACGAACTCGTTTACGCTCTCGAGGTGCTGGATGTTCATGGTAGAGAAGACGTCTATCCCGGCGGCGAGGATCTCCTCCACATCCTGGTAGCGCTTGGCGTTCTTGGAACCGGGGACGTTGGTGTGCGCCAGCTCGTCCACGAGCGCCACCTGAGGGTGGCGGAACATTACGGCCTCTGTATCCATCTCCTCGAGCAGGATACCCCTGTATTCGATCTTCTTCCTCGGGATAACCTCGAGATCGCCGATCATCTCCTCGGTCTCTCTCCTGCCGTGGGTCTCTATGTAACCGCACACCACATCCACCCCGGCACGCTTCAGGTCGTGGGCGTCGGCGAGCATCTTGTAAGTCTTTCCTACCCCGGCGGCGAAGCCAACGTAGATCGTCAGCCTCGCCTCATCCTCCTTCTCGAGCCGGGCGAGGTACTCCTCCGGTGAGCGTCTCAAGCTCAACTTCCCGTCCGTCCCCCCTGCCCTGAGAGCCTGTCGAGCGCCAGGTTGAGCTTCAGCACGTTAACCCGCGGCTCTCCCAGGAAGCCGAACTGGCGCCCGGTCGTGTACCGCTTTATAAGCTCCCTGACCCGCTGCAGCGGAAGCCCGCGGGCCTTCGCAACGCGTGCGGCCTGCAGCTCGGCGTTGGCCACCGAGATATCCGGGTCGAGCCCGGAGCCCGAGGCGGTCACCGCGTCCACCGGCACCGGGGCACCGGGTGAGAGCCCGTTCTCCTTCCTGTAGGCCTCGACCCGCTCCCTCACCCGGGAGATGAGCTTCTTGTTCGTGGGGCCGAGGTTGCTGCCTCCGCTGTAGGAGGCGTTGTACGGGCGGGACTGGGTGGCGCTCGGACGGGGATGGAAGTAGCGCGGCGAAGTAAACTGCTGGCCGATGAGCTTCGAGCCAACGACCTCGCCGTCCTTCTCCAGAAGGCTGCCGTTGGCCTGATCCGGGAAGAGCACCTGCGCAACACCGGTGGTAACGAGCGGATACACCAGTCCGCAAACCAGCATGAAGAGGACCGCCGAGACGATTGCCGGCCGCAAGAGCGAGGTCATCGATGTACGTGTGCGCGGTTCCATACCTCTCCTCCTAGAAGGTTTTGCCGGCGAGCATCTGGAACTCCTCCGCCAGCGGGCCCAGGGCCCAGGAAGGGAAGAACGTCAGGCCACCGATGATCAGTATCACCCCGATCAGAGTGGCACCGAAAAGTGGTGTCGCGGTTGAGAAGGTTCCCTTGGTTTCAGGCAGCGTGCCCTTCCCCGCCAGAGATCCCGCCACGGCCAGAAGTGGCACCAGAGGCAGGTAGCGACCAGCAAGCATCGCGAGCCCTATCGTCGTGTTGTAGAAAGGTGTGTCGGCGGAGAGCCCCGCAAAGGCTGAGCCGTTGTTCTCCGTACCCGAGGTGAAAGCGTAGAGCACCTCGCTGAAGCCGTGGGCGCCGGGGTTGCCCAGGCCGTTCAGAGACCCCGGCCATACCATCGCCAGCGCGGTGAAACCCAGGATGCTCGCCGGGTAGATCAAGAGTGACACAACAACGAGGGTAATCTCCCGGGCATCGATCTTCTTGCCCAGAAACTCCGGGCTGCGGCCAACCATCAGACCGACGATGAATACGGCGAGGATGGCGTACGTCAGCAGGCTGACAAACCCTACCCCCTCTCCGCCGAAGACGGCATTGAGCTGCATGTTGATCAACGCTCCTAGTCCCCCGAGAGGGGTCAGGGAGTCGTGCATGTTGTCGACTGAGCCGGTCTGGGTCCCGGTCGTCACCGCAGTAAACAGACTGCTCTGGGAGATGCCAAAGCGCACCTCCTTACCCTCCATGTTACCCCCGCTCTGCGTCGAGGTGGGGGTCTGGTCCGCACCGACCTTGCTCAGAAGCGGATTTCCCGCCTGCTCGGAGGAGTAGATCAGGGCAACGGATCCCACAAGCAAAACCAGGAAGACCGCGAAGAACACCACCCCCTGTCTCTCGCGGGAGAGCATCCTCCCGAAAGCATGGATGACCGAGGCCGTAATCAGCAGCATCGCCAGTATCTGCAGCGCACCGGTCAGCGGCGTGGGATCCTCATAGGGGTGAGCTGAGTTTGCGTTGAAATAACCCCCACCATTGTTGCCGAGATGTTTTATAGCGTCCAGGCTGGCCACCGGACCACGGGCTATCTCCTGGATCCCCCCCTGCAGAGTGTGCGCAACCACCGAGGGCGAGAGCGTCTGAGGCACTCCCTGCCATACCAGTACCAGCGCGAGCAGGAAAGATAGAGGGAGCTGCAGGCGCAGGATGATACGCGTGAGATCCACCCAGAAGTTGCCAAGCTCTGCCAACCCGCTGCGAGATAGCCCCCGTATCACGGCGGCCGCAGCAGCCAGCCCGGTAGCGGGGGCGAAGACCTGCATGAAAGTCACGAAGAGCATCTGTTCAAGATAGGACAGGCTAACCTCACCCGCGTAGCTTTGCCAGTTGGTGGTGGTGACAAAAGAAGAGGATGTATTGAAGGCCTGATCCGGATCTTGCGGTGGCAGATGCCCGGTATCCAGTGGTAGGAGAGCCTGCAACCTCAGCACCAGGTATCCAAGGAGCATGGACGCCGCACAGACGGATAGCAGGGAGAGAGAATATCTTTTCCAGCCCATCTCATCGTCCGGCCTTATGCCGAGCAGCCTGTAAATCATCCTCTCTGGCAGCAGGTGTCTCTCTCCCTCGAAGATCCAGACCAGATATCGTCCGAGCGGCACAGCCAACAGGCTCAAAACGACGAGTATGACTATGATCTGCAAAATCCCGTACAGCATCAGGCTTCCCTTCATCCTTGATAGAGGTACATCAGCGAAAGTACGAAGGTTACGAAGAAGACCAGAAACAACGGCCCCCACACCTCTTTCACCATCGCCCCCTCCGGTCAGATCTTCTCTAGAGCCAGGGTGAAGAAGCCCATGATCCCGAAGCACACCAGCGTGATGAGAACGTAGAGTACATCTCCCAAGGCATCCTCCTAACCGAGGCTCAGCGCGCTGAGCACGAGATCGATGATCTTTATCCCCACGAAAGGTGCCACCACCCCTCCTACACCGTAGATGAGCAGGTTGCGCCGCAGCAGAGCGTTTGCGCCCAGCGGGCGGTAGCGCACCCCCCGCAGCGCCAGCGGGATGAGGAGCGGGATGATTAGCGCGTTGAAGATTACCGCCGAGAGGATCGCGCCCTGCGGCGTGGCCAGACGCATGATGTTGAGGGCGGAGAGCTGCGGGTAGGCGACCACGAAGATCGCCGGGATTATCGCGAAGAACTTCGCCACGTCGTTCGCCACCGAGAACGTGGTGAGAGCCCCACGCGTTATGAGCAATTGCTTGCCGATCTCGACGACCTCGATGAGCTTGGTCGGGTCGGAGTCGAGGTCGACCATGTTCCCCGCCTCTTTGGCCGCCTGGGTACCGGAGTTCATCGCGAGCCCGACATCCGCCTGGGCGAGCGCCGGGGCATCGTTGGTACCGTCTCCCGACATGGCGATGAGGTGCCCTTTCTTCTGCTCGGCGCGGACGAAATCCAGCTTGCCCTCCGGCGTGGCCTCGGCTATGAAGTCGTCCACCCCGGCCTCCCTCGCGATAAAAGCCGCCGTCTTCGGGTTGTCCCCGGTGATCATGACCGTGCGGATCCCGGCGGCCCTGAGACGGTCGAAGCGTTCGCGCATCCCCGGTTTTATGATGTCTTCCAGCTGGATTATCCCGATGATCTTATGATCGACGCCCACGGCGAGCGGCGTACCACCCTTCTCCGAGATCTCATCGGCCACCTGCTCCAGATCCTCCGGGATTCCGCCGTCTCTCTCGGCCCACTTCTTCACGGCGTCGACGGCCCCTTTGCGTATCCCGGTCCCGTCCGGAAGGTCCACCCCGCTCATCCTGGTCTGGGCGGTGAACGGAACGAACCGCGCTCCACCAGGGTTCTCCCGCTCTACACCCTGCTCTTCTGCCAGTTCGACTATGGAGCGCCCCTCGGGGGTCTCGTCGGCGAGCGAGGAGAGGTAGGCGAACCGCCTAAGGTTCTCCTCGGTGTTCCCACCGAGCGGCACGAAGCGCGTCGCCCTCCGGTTGCCTAGCGTGATGGTCCCGGTCTTGTCCAGAAGCAGCGTGTCCACGTCCCCTGCAACCTCGACGGCCCGGCCGCTCTTGGCCAACACGTTCGCCCTGACGGCCCGGTCCATCCCGGCGATGCCTATCGCCGAGAGCAGCGCCCCGATGGTCGTGGGTATCAGACAAACCAGCAGGGCGACGAGGGTTGTCACACCGACCGGTTTCCCGGTGTAGATCGAGAAGGGCAGTAGCGTCACGGTGACGATCAGGAAGATCGCGGTGAGTGCGGCGAGCAGGATCGTCAGGGCCACCTCGTTCGGCGTCTTCTGGCGGCTCGCCCCCTCGACGAGCGAGATCATGGTATCCAGAAAACTCTGTCCCGGCTCGGAGGTGACCTCGACGACTATCCTGTCCGAGAGCACCCTGGTGCCCCCGGTCACGCTGGATCGGTCCCCGCCGGCCTCTCTTATCACCGGGGCCGATTCCCCGGTTATCGCCGACTCGTCCACCGAGGCTATCCCCTCCACGATCGTGCCGTCGGCCGGGATGATCTCCCCCTCCTCAACGACGAAGAGGTCCCCTTTCTTCAGCTCGGTGCTGCTCACCCTCTCCTCCCGACCGTCCACGAGCCTCCTCGCCGGGGTCTCCGAGCGGGTCTTCCTGAGCGACTCGGCCTGCGCTCTTCCCCGGGCCTCGGCGAGGCCCTCCGCGAAGTTGGCGAACAGCAGGGTGATCAGGAGCAGAAAGAAGATCGCCAGGTTGTAACCGGTCAGGGACGAGCCGGTGAAAAGGCCGTACCCGCTCAGAAAGCCCACGACCAACGTCCCCACCTCGACCACGAACATGACGGGGTTTCTCACCATTTCCCGCGGGTCGAGCTTCTTGAACGACTCCGCCGCCGCCTGCCTGGAAAGCTCGGGGTCGAAGATCCCTCTGGAACGTGCCAGGTTGCGCGGGCGCTGCTCTTTCGGAATCCTCTGGGGGGAAGCCATCCTAAAACCTCCCCGGACGCACGATCACGTAAAGCAGATAGATGATCAAGGCTAGCGAGAGGAGCCCGAGCACCAGGTATCCGGCCACGCTCATCCCATCCACCTCTGTCGAAGAACCTGCAACCTCATGACCTGCACGACCGGCGGCTCGCAATCTTCCCGTACGACCGGGCCAAAGACCTCGACGTACTCTCCTATGTAGTCGCTGAGACGGTAGACTTCGCTGCGTAAGCCATAAAGGTAGAGAGCGCACTCCGGATCCATCAGCCCATAGGCAACTCCACAACGGACCAGCAGGAGATTCCATTCTGTCCGGACCACCCCCCGCACACCCTCCAGGGAACCACCGACATCGGACCCACCCGCCGGGCTTCCTTCTTCTCGCTTCACCGTCTCCGCACCCGGATTCCTCATTCGGCCAACCCATCCTCGAATTCGATGACGTAGACCCACTCGTCCCTCTCGGGAGAAATCGAAGAGTGGACGTATAGAACCCGCCTGCCCGTACAACCTTCGAGCCTCCCGGAGAGTTCCTCCGCCCCTGAACGGAAGACCTGCTCCCGCAGGTCTTTCACCGTGTTCCTCCCCTGGACGGTGTCGACGAGGCGCCGCTCGAAGACGGTCAACACGCCACAACAGCGCACCACCGCCAGGGCATCGATCATGTAGGTGTGGATACGGTCCGGGCCACGGCCGATGATCTTCCGCAGAAAGGCCATGACCTCGTCGCTGATGACAGCCTCGGTCCTGCTCTGCCTGTGCGCCACAGATACGCCGCACCTCCTGCTTCCCGGATGCGGCAACGGCAAAGGGCCGGTGCCGCATCGCACCTCCACCTCAGTAGAGGGGTCGCAGCTACCGGCCCCATGTCCGCTGGCCCTCCCCCGCAAGGGAAAGGACCGCAGAGACTGGTCCGAGTAGATTCTGACCATCCCGCAGCATCCAGGTGGTTCCGCCCGCAACCACCAAAACCATCCCGAATGCAGCGGGACGCCCTCTTTCCTTACAGCCTACGAGGTTAGCTGACGGGTTCGGGCCGAAAGAGCTAAGCCCTACACCGGACCGCACCGGCGATTCACCCCAGGGGCAAGGCCCCACTCGGGTCCCCCGCTCTCCTCAATTTCGAGGAGATTCGGCTTCTCAGCATGTATTCAGTTGTAATTTCATTATATCACGCTGTTCAGCCTCAGGAGCAATCTTTTGCAAGCCGGTTCAAGCAACCCACCTCCAGGTGACGAACAGCGCCGTGAGCGTTGCACCTACGAATGAGCTCAGGATGAGCCACAGGAAGAGGGCCTTCCTGCTGCGGGAGAGGGTTACCCCGAGCGCGATGAAGAACGGGAACGCATCGAGAAGGAATCGGGGCAGGCTCATGAGCGGGAACAGGGGTGAAGGTGTGAGCAGGGGCACGAGCACGAGGGCCAGCGCGTAGAGGCTCAACCCCGGCGGGAGCACGAAGACCCCGAAAACCATCACGGCGAGGAAGAGGGTGAAGAACGCGAGGTTGAGGGTGTTCGAGGCGGCGAGCGAAGGTTCCGGAAGCGTGCTCACGAAGAGAGCGTGCGGCTCGGCGAGGTAGCGGGCACCCTCCCTCGCGCTCCTCCACGCCATCCGGGCGGTCGCGAGTGGATCGGTCAGCGCGCGTCCCCAGTAGGCCCGCTGCTGGCGGGCGAAGACGAGCGGGTCCCCGAAGCGCCCGGTGAGGTAGAGCGCGTAGGCGCAGAGCCCGGCGGGGACCAGCGCCATCTCCGCGAGCCCCCGGCTCCCGAACCCCCTGCGATCGCGCACCCACTCGAGAAAGAGTGGCAGGAGGAGCAACACCCCGAGGTTGCGGGTCGCCGCGGCGAGCGCCCCGAGGAAGCCGGCGAGGAGCAGGTCGCGCCGCACCAAGGCGGCCCAGAGGCACCCGGCCGAGAGCGCGAGGAAGAAGCTCTCGGTATAGACCGCGTTCAGGAAGAACGCCGTAGGGAAGAAGGCGAGCGTGAGTACCGAGGCGCGGGCAACCCGCCCGCCATACAGCTTCTCAGCCATCCCATACACGAAGTACAGGGCAAGGAAGCATGCGGCAAGCGAGATCGCCACCCCCCACAACGCCGCCCCTCCGCCGAGGCTGCTTCCGAGGTGCACGAGGAGCGGGTAGAGCGGGAAGAAAGCCGTGCTCTGGGGGGCGTGCAGGCCGTAGCCGGAGGTGGCGATCCCGGAGTACCACGCCCCGTCCCAGTTCGCCCAGTAGCCCAGCGTTCCCCAGGGCCCGGGGATGCCGCCGGGACGGGCCCGCGGCAGGAGAAGATGGGCGAGCGCCCCCACCCCGAGAAAGAAGGCCCGCGAGAGCACGAACGTCCAGAGGACGAAGCGGAGGGGGCTTCCCTCCCTCCGCTCCCTCCTAGTAGCGGAGGTTCGGGCCACGGCTTATAGCCCAGCAGGCCCCGGCGAAGCAGGCGCCGGACAGAAAGATCATCACGGCGAACGAAAGGTAGGTTTCCAGGTCGGAGACGCCGAGGGCCGCGTAGCGGGCGGCATCCACGGTGTGGAAGATCGGGTCGAAGAGCGTCGCCACCTTCAGCGGGTGCGGCAGCATCCTGACCGAGTAGAAGACCCCGCCGAGAAAAGCGAGCGGCTGGATTATGACGTTGCCCATGAAGGAGATGTGGTCTATCCGGGTCGAGACGACCCCCACAATCACGCCGAGCGAGGAGAACGCGAACGCTGCGAGGACCCAGACCGCGAGCAGAAGCAGCGGGTTCTCGGCCCCGGTCCTGGCGAAGGGCATCCCGACCAGGAAGACCCCGCAGCCCACGATCACACCGCGCAGCGTCCCGCCCAGAGAGTAAGCCAGCGCGACCTGCAGGTCGCTCATCGGGCTCGCGAGGACGTCGTCTATGTAGCGCTCGCGTTTGGCGTCGAAGACCGAGCTCGAGGTGTTCGAGTACGCCCCGGTCACCAGGCTCATCGTCGCGATCCCGGGGAGGATGTACTGCAGATACGGGATGCCTTCTATCTCCTTTATCCTCCCGCCGAGCGCGAACCCGAAGACGACGACGTAAAGAAGCGAGGTCAGAAGGGGGGGCACGATCGTCTGGGACCACACCCGCAGAAAGCGCAGCACCTCGCGCTTGAGCAGCGTCAGGAACCCTCTGTCAACTATCAGCATGGATCACCTTCATGTAGACCTCTTCGATGCTCGATGCACCATGCCTCTCCTCGAGCTCCCCGACGGTACCCCTGTCGGCGATCCTCCCGCCCGAGATCAGGGCGACCTCCTCGCAGAGCTCCTCCGCCTCCTCCATGTAGTGGGTGGTGAGCACGATCGTGAGCCCCCCGCGGTTGAGCTCGCGGATGTAGCTCCAGAGGCTGTAGCGCAGCTCGACGTCGACCCCGGCCGTCGGCTCGTCGAGGAAGAGTATCCCGGGGTCGTGCATCAGCGCCCGGGCGAACATCACCCGCCGCTTCATCCCGCCGGAGAGGGTATTGGTGCGGGCATCCCGCTTGTCGGAGAGCCCGAAGCGCTCCAGCAGCTCCGCCGCCCGCTCGCGCGCCTTGCGTTTCGGGACGCCGTAGTAACCCGCGTGGTACAAAAGCGTCTCCTCGACCGTGAGGAACTTGTCGAGGTTCACCTCCTGGGGCGAGACCCCGACCATGCGTCGCGCCCGCCGGAAGTCGCGGATGGCATCGTAGCCGAAGATCTCGATGCGCCCACGGTCGGGCCGGGCCAGGTTGACGATGCTGCTTATGAAGGTCGTCTTGCCCGCACCGTTGGGCCCGAGGAGCCCGAAGAAGGTCCCCGGCTCTATCTCGAGCGAGACGTCATTCAGCGCGACGAGCCCCCCGGGGTAGGTCTTCCTGAGCTTTTCGACCTTGAGCGCCGGGACCGTCTTCAACCCGCGAGCACCTCCCGCGCGGCCCTCTCGCCGGAGAGTATCGCCCCGTTTATGGAGGAGTCCACCGTGTACTCGCCGGCGAGGAAGAGTCCCGGCGTGGGGGTCCGGTTGGAAGGCAGCGTACGGTGGAACCCGGGAGGCTGGGGGAACTGAGCGTAGGGGATGCGGTAGACGGCGAGCGGCTCGGGAGAGAGTGATCCGTCCCAGCCGGAGATCCCCTCGACCCCGAGCCGGAAGATCTCCGCGTCGGAGGCGTCGTCCACCCCCGAGAGGACCACGCTCAAAAGCCCCATCCCCGGCGGGGCGTAGAACGGGGAGATAGCATCCATCGCGACCACGCTATCTACAGGACCCTCCGACGCGTCGAGCACGATCTTCCTGCCCGAGCCCAGGGCGTTGGGAAGGCCCGTCGCGTAGCAGGCACACACCTGCCCGAGACCCCCGTCCGGCACCTGGATCCCTGCGAGCCTCCGTGCCACCGGAGCCTCCGTGGCGAGCACGACGGCGTCGGCCTCGTGCTCCTCCCCGGCGGCCCTCACCCCCACGGCCCGGCCGTCCTCCCGGAGGATCCTCTCGACCGGGCACCCGAGGTGTACGGCCCCCTCCGGCAGCCGGGAGGCGAGCTGCTTCGAGATCTCCCCCATCCCACGGGCCGGCACGGCGACCTCCCCCGAGGCGAGCATCCGGAAGGTGAACCGGAAGACGCGGCACGAGGTCGAGAGCGAGCGGTCGAGCAGGATGCCGCCATAGAACGGCCGGAAGAAGGTCTCGATGATCCTCTGCGAGAACCCCAGACCCCGCAGACATTCCAGCGTGGTCGAATCGGGCCCTTCCTCCCCGGCGGCAGACTCGGCCCCACCGTGTCCGGAGGTCGCCGCGAGCCGGAGCACGCGCAGCTTGTCCGCGAGGGTCGCCGCATCCGATCTGAGCGAGGGCAAGAGGGAGGCCGGGTCTCTCCGGGGATCGGAGAGGATGGTCCGGCTCAGACCGTGCCGGATTATGGCGCCGGGGTCGAAGGGCTTGAGATCGAGCGCCTCGAGGTCCAGGTGTCTCCTCACCGCGGGATAGGCCGTGAACAGGACCTGGAATCCCCTGTCGAGCAGAAATCCGTCGCGCTCGTCGGTGCGTACCCGGCCTCCGACGCCGTCGGAGGCCTCGAAGACCTCGACCTCGGCCCCCCCGCGCGCGAGCAAACCCGCGCAGGTGAGCCCCGCGAGCCCTGCGCCTGCCACGATGATCTTCATGCCGCAGGAGAGTTTAACGCGAACCGGACGGATCGTTTCCCTCGAAGACGAGGCGCACTCGCCCCTCCCGGTCCAGCATGAGCGCCGCGGAGTATCTCTTGCCAGCCTTGCTCCTGAACCCCTTGAGCATCCCGGTCCGACCCCGCTCGAGCAGTCGCCTGGCCTGCGCCTCGCTCACCCGCTTGCCGGCGATCGTTTTCCAGATGGAAAAATCACATCCGGTCCTCCTCCACGCGGAGCAGGAGTACGCCTTCTTCGTCTCGACGACCGGGGAGCCGCACTTCGGACAGGCGCCGATGGAGCCGCCGGCAGGCTCCGGCACCTTCTCTCCCTCCTTACGGTGCACCTCCTCGACGAGCTCCTTCGTGAAGGCTTCTATCTCAGACATGAAGCGCCCCCGGTCTTCCTCGCCGCGCTCCATCTTCGCCAGGCGCTCCTCCCAGCGGGCGGTCATCTCAGGGGAGGCGAGGGGGCTATCCCCGACGAGCGCGACGAGCCGGCGGCCCTTCCCGGTGGGCACGAGCACCTTCTTCTCCCGCTCGACGTAGCCGACCTGGATCAGACGCTCTACGATCGCCGCGCGGGTCGCCGGCGTACCGAGGCCGGAGTCCTTCATCCGCTGCCGCAGTTCCTCGTCCTCGACGAGCTTCCCGGCGGTCTCCATCGCCCCGAGGAGCGTCGCCTCCGAGTAGCGCGGCGGGGGCTTGGTCTTCCCCTCCTTCACCGCCACATCGGCCACCGCCCATTCATGCCCCTCCTCGACGGGCGGCAGTAGTAGTGGAGGCTCCTTCTCCCTGCTCCCGCCGACGCCGTCGGGGTAGAGCGCCCTCCATCCTGCCTCCAGCACCACCCTCCCGCGGGAGAGGAAAGTATCCTCCCCGACGGCGGTGACGACCGTGGTGTGCTCGAAGCGGGCCTCGGGGAAGAAAACCGCGAGAAAGCGCCGGAAGACGAGGTCGAGCACCCTCGCCTCGTCCTGCGGGAGCTCGCCCGGAGGGCGTCTCCCGGTCGGGACGATCGCGTGGTGGTCGGTCACCTTCGCGTCGTCCACGATACGCCTCCCATGCGGGAGCTCCGGGAGCGAGAGAAGTCTCGAGGCGAACGGTTCGAGCGCTGGCAGCGCCTCCGCCGCACCGATGCGCTTCTTCAGCGTGGGGACGAGATCTTTCGAGAGGTAACGGCTCGAGGTGCGGGGATAGGTGATGAGCTTGCGCCGCTCGTAGAGGCTCTGGGCAGCCTTCAGGGTGCGCTCGGCGGTGAACCCGAAGCGGGTGTTGGCGTCGCGCTGCAGCGCGGTGAGGTCGTAGAGGAGCGGGGACCGCTCGGAAACCACCTTTTTCCGTACCCGGCGCACCAGCCCCGTACCACCGCGCACCCTCTCCGCTATTCGCTCCGCCGCCTCCTTCTCCCCAAGGCGGCTCTCCTTGCCTTTGAACCACACGCCCTCGTAGGAGTCGTCGCCGCGGGAGAAGCGGGCGCGCACGGTCCAGAACGTCTCGGGGGTGAAGCCCTCTATCTCACGCTCGCGGTCTACGAGGAGCCTCAGCGTCGGGGTCTGGACGCGCCCGACGGAGAGGACGTCGCCGGGGCGGGAGAAGCGAACCGAGAAGGCGCGGGTGGCGTTCATCCCCACGATCCAGTCGGCCTCGCTGCGGCTGTGCGCGGCGTCCTCGAGCGGGCGCATCTCGCGCGCCTCCCTCAGGGAAGCGAATCCCTCCCGGATCGCCTCGGGGGTGAGCGCGGAGACCCAGAGCCGCTTCACCGGCTTGTCGCACCCCGAGAGCCGGTAGAGGCGGGAGAAGATGAGCTCTCCCTCCCTCCCCGCGTCGCAGGCGTTCACGACCTCCTCGACCTCGGGGCTGCACAGCAGCCGCTTTACGATCCGAAATTGCTCTCGGGTCTTCGGGGAGACGACGACCCTGAACCTATCGGGCAGGATCGGCAGATCTTCGAGCCGCCAGCTCTTGTAGCGATCACCGTAGGCCTCCGGCGGGGCGAGCTCTGCGAGGTGTCCGAGCGCCCAGGTCGCGATCCAGCCGCTCCCCGCGAGACACCCCTCGCCCCGGCGATGACGTCCCAGGGCGTTCGCGATGTCCCGCGCCACCGAAGGCTTCTCGGCGACGATGAGCCTCATGCGCCGAGTATACGTAAGCGAAGGCCACCCGGCACCACCCGCTTTACGGCTAGGAGGAGAGCCGCCAGAGGCGGGCGAAGGCCGCAACGAGCGAGAGGAGCATGACCAGTGCGCTCGCCACGCACCACTGGCAGATGGCGTGTATGACGAAGAGCTCCAGGTAGGTGAGATAAGCACTGAAGAGCGTACCTACAAGCGCGACGAGGAGGCCGAGGTAGGCTCCGATCTCCTCCCGCACCAGGGCTGAGACGAAAAGCAGCGCGTACCCGACGAGCCCGAGGACCGGGACGGGCACCCCCGCGAGGCTGGCGTAGCGACTCGACTGGACCGTCTCGCAGCCGTGACTCCCTCCGGCGCAGACCGGTGCTATTCCTTCGAAGTGCACCCACGTCAGGTAGGCGCTTATCCCGAGCCCGATCACGGCGAGCGCGACCAGAGCAGCCCGCAGACCGCGATTCCTCCCTCTCTTGACGCTAGGAGCCACCGACCTGCTTTATGGTCGAGGAGATCTTGCCGTAGCTCTGCGCCTGATCGCCGGTGAGCTTCTTCTTCCCGCCGGGCCCCTCGACGATCAGGGTCGGGGTAGAGTTGACCCCCTCGGCACTCGCCTTCTTCTGTACCTTCTCGAGCCCCTTCGCGAGTGAAGGGTCGGAGAGAGCGCCCTTCCAGCGGTTCATGTCGAGCCCCGGGGTCTTTTGGGCCAGGTTGTTCAGAAAATCGTCGGTCACGTAGCCGCTGTTCTCGGTCTTCTGGTTGGCGAAGAGCAGATAATAGTATCCCCAGTAGCGGTTCTGTTTCGCCGCAGCGAGCGCGGCCTCGGCGGCCTTTACCGAATCAGGCCCGATGAACGCCATGGGCTCGGAGACCAGCTTCACCCTGCCAGGCTTGACGTAGTCCTTCACCAGCCTGGGGAAGACGTTGCGGCTGAACTCCCCGCAGTAGGGGCACTGGAAATCCTCGTAGAGGTAGATGGTGACCGGAGCGCTCCCCTTCCCGAGGGTCGTGCCGTTCTGCGGCACCCCGGCGTAGAGCTTGCTCACCTCCCCACTTGAGGCACCGCCTCCGCCGAGCTGGCTGATCGCGACCAGGATCGCAGCAACGACGATCGCAGCCGCCACGATCAGGGCGAGTATCATCCGGGGAGATCTTATCGAGGTGCTTTTCAGGTCAGACTCCTTCCACCAGCGGAACGCAACTCTGGATTATATGCCAGCGGGCGCCTCGCTGAAAAGCCGTCCCAAACCTGCTACCGGACTTCACACCCCGCCCCCGGGAATCTCTGGCCTGGGACGGGGCATTCTGGCACCCCGCAACATCTCTGATATACTCTGGCTCTGCATGCTCGGAGGAGTGGCCGAGTGGTTGAAGGCGGCACCCTGCTAAGGTGTTATACCTCTCAACAGGGGTATCGAGGGTTCGAATCCCTCCTCCTCCGCTTCTCTTCCCAGTCATACCGGAAGCACAGAAAAAGGGCCGGGATGATCCCGGCCCTTTTCCCAGCCTATATGAAGGGGGATGGACAGCCGCCTCAGAGTGGCGGTCGGAGATTCCTCACGCTCTGTGCATCCCCTTTCATAGGCTTGCTCGTCATACCATGCTCCGCAGCTCAGCAACCATGTCCAGCCCCTGCTGCTTGCAGAGGTCCTTCGGCCGCATGATCGCCTGCTCGTCGAGCAGGTTGCGGGTTCTGGCCTCCTTCTCCAGGTGACGCTCAATGACGTCGATGGCCCGGTCGACCTCCTCGCGGGTGTACTCCCGAACCTTCTCGTGGGTGATGGTCGGCATCTACTTCACCTCCTCTCCTCGGCTGATTGGGAGACTCCTCTCTTGTAACGTTTCGGGCCTCCCAGCCTGCCTTCAGCATAGGTCCGTCCCGGAGACTTGTCAAGAAGAAATTTGCCCGCAGTAGCCCGGATTGTGCGATAGCGCACCAGGAATCGTCCGATATCCTCCTGGATCCGCGAAGGCCCCGTCCAGCAGCATCGGGACCACCGGGAAGGTGTCCTCGGAGAGGCAGAGATCAAGGTCCTTCTCGTAGCCAAGACGGAGGAGCCTGCGGGCCGCACTCACGCGGCGGAGGGCCCGTATGGGACGCTCCTGGTAATCGCGCATCACCCTCCGGGCCCGCTGGTCCGGCTCGGCTCCCTTTCCCACCAGACGGGCTATGATTGCCCCGGCGGCCCGCTCGTCCTCCGCGGCCCGGTGGCCCCTCCATCCGCAACCGATCACCGCAACCTCCCCGTCCCCCGGGTGGAGAGCCCCGGCCACCGCGCTGGCGTTTACGAAGGATCCGGCCAGGATACGGGGAGATCCCGTCGCGGCTCGAATGATGCGCGTCCCGTTGGTAGTGGTGAGGACTACCGTCGAGCCTGGCACTATCCCGGCCCCGAGAATCTCGGTCGGAGAGTTCCCGAAATCGAAACCCCTCACCTTGGCCCCGCCGCGCTCCCCCACCTTGTAGTCACCCTCCGCGGCCAGGGCCTCGGCGACGGATCCCACCGGCCTCACCCGCGCCCCCAGGGACACGAGCACCGCTATCGTCGCCGAGGCCCTGAAGGTGTCCACCACCACGACCGTGGCCCCCCGGCGGGCCGCCTCCCGGGCGCCACGCTCTCCACCCGAGTAGCTAACCTTCAGGATCCGCTCGCCACACATGGCAGCGGATTATACGCCCGGCGGGGGCGGGCAGTCCGCCTCCGCACTTCTAGCGGCGAAATATCCGGATGGCGCCGAGCATCCCGAGAGCGAGCAGTGCCGTCCCGGAGACGAACGCCACGGGCGGCGCCCCTCCGGTGTCAGGAAGTACGGTCATCCCTCCCGCCCCCTCCTGCTCGCTCCCGCCGACTGGAGAAGCAGCATCGGAGCTCCAGGAGCTCTGAGAGGAAGAACCTCTGGAGCTCTGGGGAGCGGGGGAAGACGCTGGAGCAGACGGCCGGGACGTGGCAGAGGAAGAGGCCGTCAAGCCGGCCTGCTCAGCCCCGGCCACGGGCCCCTTATACCCCTCCGGGGCCTTGGCGAGGCCCATCTCTATGGCCCTCTGGGCGGTGGAGTCGGGCTTCACGAGCTGGGGCGGCGGAACCTCAAGCTGGGAGGGTACAGGAGCCGGCGGCGGAACCGCAGCCTGCGGCGATGCCGGCGGCCGAGGGGCGCCTCCCCCAGGTTCCTGCTCCCCGCCATACTGATCTCGCGCCGCGTTCGCGTACTGATCCCGGGCGGGGTTCGCGTACCGGTCCTGCCCAGCGCTGGAGTACTGGGAGGATGCCGGGCTGGAAGCGGTCGGCCCGCTAGCGCCGGACGATGCCTCGCCCGCAGGCCCTGCAGCGGACGCACCCGAAGACGCGGAGCTGGCCGGAGCGCTGGGCTGCGTCGATGCCTTGCCCTCAGAAGTCGAAGGACCGGTCGGGGTAGAGACCGGCACCTCCTGTACGTCGACCGTGCCGACACCAACGGAGGTGAGCCCGATGGCCTGGGCGGCGGCGTAGGAGAGGTCGAGCTGCCTGCCCGCCACGTACGGCCCCCGGTCGTTGACCGTGACCACCACGCACCCATCGTAGCAGACCCTGAGCTTGGTGCCGAACGGCAGGTACGGGGAGGCGGCGGTGTAGTCGTACATGTTGAACGGCTGACCGCTCGCCGTGAGCGCGCCCTGGAAGCCAGGGCCGTACCAGCTGGCCACCATTTGCTGCGCCCGGGCCACCCCGGGGGCCACCAGCGAGAAGACCACAGAAGAACAGAGAAGCAAACAGAAAACCCTGACCCTGCGCCGAAGCGGCAAGACGAGAGTCGCCAATCGATCCCCCCTCCAGATTTTTCTCGTCCCCGGTACTTATCCCAGGCTTTTTCAGATTAGCAACACTGATACGAGCAGGTCAACAGGACAAGGTGGTCTTACCGCACCAATCTACGCCAGGCTTGACATATGGTATCAACAAGGACAAAAGCACGACATGTTGTGTTGTTCCGAGCCGGCACCTAGAGAGAAAGGCCACAGATGGTGGCGTTAGAATGGTGTAGAAAAGGGTTTTGAGGATTCTCTGCAAGGAAAGCTGCAAACGAGAGGGAGAGCAATGATACACGGAGGCTGCCGATGAGGTACCGCACCATCCACGGCACGGACATTAGCGTATCCGAGGTAGGTTTCGGGGTATGGACGATAACCACCGGCTGGTGGGGTGATGTAGACAGGCAGCGTTCGGTCAACCTGCTCAGGGAAGCCTTCGAGTTCGGCATCAACTACTTCGACACCGCGGACACCTACGGCAGGGGGTTCGGCGAGGAGGTTCTGGCTGATGCCGGGCTCACCTCCGCGGGCATGCGCGACAAGGTGGTGATCTCGACGAAGTTCGGCTACGACTTCTACAACCACGCCGAACGCGAAGGTCAGCACGAGCGTCCGCAGAACTGGTCGGAGGAGTTCCTGCGCTTCGCGCTGGAGCAGAGTCTGAGGCGACTCGGCACCGATTACATAGACTTCATTCAGCTGCACAATCCCAAGTCCGACGCCATAGACAATGACGCGCTCTTCGAGCTGCTTGAGGAATTCAAACGGGAGGGCAAGGTCCGCGCCTACGGCGTCGCCCTCGGCCCGGCCATCGGCTGGCGGCAGGAAGGCCTGCGCGCGATCCACGAGCGCCGCGTGCAGGTGGTGCAGATGATCTACAACATCCTCGAGCAGGATCCCGGCCGGGACTTCATCGCCGCCGCGCGGGAGGCCGGCTCGAGCCTCGTCGTCCGCGTCCCACACTCGAGCGGTATGCTCGAGGGTCACTACGACGAGAACACCACCTTCCCGGAAAACGACCACCGGCGTCACCGCCCGAAAGAGTGGCTCGTCGAGGGCGTCAGGAAGGTCGAGCAGCTGCGCTTCCTCGAAGAGAGCGGGCGCACCCTGGGCCAGGCGGCGCTCAAGTTCTGCCTGGCCGAACCGGAGGTGGTCTCCACCCTGCCCAACATCTACGGCAGGGAACAGCTCGAAGAGTTCGCCGCCGCCCCCGACACCCCCGACCTCACCGACGAAGAGCTCGACCGCATAGCGGAGCTCTACGAGAACAACTTCGGCCTCGCGCCCGCGAGCAGGAGGTGAGTCATGGCCGAAACGAAGATCCGCCAGCACCACGAACAAGAGGAGGAGAACCTCCCGGTCCAGTACATAAACTACACCTTCTTCAAGCTCGACCCGCTCTGGAGGAGGCTCCCGTCCGAGGAGCGTGAGCGCGGCAAGCAGGAGTTCCTGGACGCGGTGGAGAGCGGCGCGGAGCAGATGATCCTGCGCTCCTACTCCCTGCTCGGGCTCCGCTCTGACGCAGACTTTATGCTCTGGCGCATCGCATACGACCTGGACGCCTTCGAGAGGATGACCGGCGCGCTGCTCAACACCGGGCTCGGCCGGTACCTCTCGGTCGCCTACTCCTACTTCGCCATCAGCCGCCGCTCCATCTACGTCGGGGAACACACACCCGGCTTCGAGAACAAACGTTACATCGTACCCGGAGAGGGAGAGTATCTCTTCGTCTATCCGTTCGTGAAGCGTCGCGAGTGGTACCGGCTCCCGCTCGAAGAGCGCCAGCGGATGATGAACGAGCACATGAAGGTCGGCCGCGCCCACTACCCGATAAAAAACAACACCGCCTACTGCTTCGGCATCGACGACTACGAGTTCATCCTCTCCTTCGAGGCCGAGTCCCCGAAGAAGTTTCAGGACCTCATGATGGATCTGCGCGAGACCGAGGCCAGCAGCTATACCGAACTCGACACCCCCATCTTCACCTGCCGACGTAGATCTTTACCGGATATCCTAGATTTTTTAGGATAGTTAACAATGCAGCCGTAGAGATGCAGGTTTAACCTGCTGTATAATTTCAGGTACGCACCAACCTTGGCCGGAGGGCCTGTTTATGGCCCTCCGGCTGAAAAAACTCTGAGAGCATCCCCACCACCCCGGCTGGACAGCGGGCATCCCGTCTGTATAATAATCCCGACATGATTACTCGGATTAGAGACAGGATAGGCGCACGCCCTACGGAGCTGGTCGGCAACACCCCTCTGGTGGAGCTATCTGGCATCGGGCGTGAGGTACCCGGGGTAAGGATTCTTGGCAAAGCGGAGTGGTACAACCCGGGAGGCTCGGTCAAGGACCGTCCGGCGCTGTGGATGATCCGCGCCGGCGAGAGGAGGGGGGCCCTCAGGAAAGGCAAGACGATCCTCGACGCGACCAGCGGCAACACGGGCATAGCGTACGCCTGGATCGGGGCGACGCTTGGCTACCGGGTGAAGCTGTGCATGCCGGCCAACGCGAGCGAGGAGCGCAAGAAGATCCTGAGGGCGTACGGGGTAGAGATCGTGCTCACGGACCCGGGAGAGGGTTCGGACGGGGCGATCCGGGAGGCGAGGAGGCTTTACGCCGAGGATCCGGAGCGGTATTTCTATCCGGACCAGTACTCCAACCCGGCCAATCCGAGGGCGCACTACGAGACCACGGCGCCCGAGATCTGGGAGCAGACGGCCGGGGAGGTTACGCACTTCGTCGCCGGGCTCGGCACCAGCGGCACCTTCGTCGGGACCGCGCGAAGACTCAAGGAGTACAACCCGGAGATAAAGGTGATCTCCTTCGAGCCGGACTCTCCGTTCCACGGCCTCGAGGGCATGAAACACATGGAGAGTGCGATCGTACCCGAGATCTACGACCCGCTCGTCGCCGACGAGAACCGCGCCGCCTCGACCGAGGCGGCCTACGCGATGGTGAAGCGGGTGGCGCGCGAGGAGGGGCTGCTCATCGGCATCTCCGCCGGGGCCGCGGTGGCCACCTCGCTCGAAGTTGCAAAGGAGATCGGGGAGGGGGTCGTCGTGACGATACTGCCCGACGGGGCGGACAAGTACCTCTCCGAGAGCTTCTGGGAGGACTAGTTGCCGCTAAAGATCGGACGGGGAGACATCCGCAACATCGAGGAACATGCGAGGGAGGCGTACCCGGAGGAATGCGCCGGCGTGCTCGTCGGGATGAACGCCGGGGAGACGAAGATCGTGGTGGACGTGTGGCGGGCGGAGAACACCCACGAGGGTGAGCGCGAGCGCCGCTTCCTCATCGAACCTTTGAAGATAAGGGAGTTCGAGGAGAGGGCCGAGGAGCGGGAGATGGAAGTCCTCGGCTTCTACCACACCCACCCGGATCATCCGGCGGAACCCTCGGAGTACGACCGGGAGCATGCCTGGCCCGGGTGGTCCTACGTCATAGCCTCTGTCGGGGCCGACGGCATCAAGGACATACGTTCCTGGGTGCTCAAGGCCGACCGCTCGGGTTACGACGAAGAGACGCTGGTGGAGTAGAGAGAAGGAGTCACGTAAGATGCCCAAGGTCAAGATTCCAACGCCCTTGAGACAGTATGCGGGGGGCAACGCCGAGGTCACCATCACCGGCAAGACCGCCGGGGAGGCTCTCGGCAAACTCGCCGAGGAGTACCCGGAGCTCAGGCAGCACCTCTACACCGGGGACGGCAAGCTTCGCTCGTTCGTGAACGTCTACAAGGGTGACGAGGACATCCGCTACCTCGACGGGCCGGAGACCGCCGTCTCGGATGACGACGAGCTCTCGATCATCCCGTCCATCGCGGGGGGTTGTCGCGGGGAGACCCGCTGAGATCCCATTACGGCGGGCCGCGGTTCGCCCCGGCTCAGGAGAGCAAAGTCAGGAGTTTCAGGAAGACATGCAGACGCGCAAACCTCTGATACACGAGACGAACGGGCAGGTCGAGCTTACCAACGAGGAGATCGCCCGCTACAGCCGCCACCTGATCATGCCCGAAGTGGCGCTGGAGGGGCAGAAGAAGCTCAAGCAGGCCCGGGTGCTGACGATCGGAGCCGGCGGGCTCGGCGCGCCGCTCGCGATGTACCTCGCGGCGGCGGGGGTCGGCACCATCGGGATCGTCGACTTCGACGTCGTCGACGAGTCGAACCTGCACCGGCAGATCATCCACGGGACCTCCGATGTGGGCCGGCCCAAGCTCGAGAGCGCCCGCGAGACCATCGAGGACATAAACCCCAACGTCAGGGTCGAGGCCTTCGAGGAGCAGCTGACGAGCGAGAATGCCCTCGACATCTTCCGCGACTTCGACATCATCGTCGACGGCACGGACAACTTCCCGACCCGCTATCTCGTCAACGACGCATGCGTCCTTCTGGGCAAGCCGAACGTCTACGGCTCCATCTTCCGCTTCGAGGGGCAGGCGAGCGTGTTCTACGCGGAGGAAGGGCCGTGCTACCGCTGCCTCTACCCCGAGCCGCCGCCTCCGGGGCTCGTCCCGAGCTGCGCCGAGGGTGGGGTGCTGGGGATCCTTCCCGGCGCGATCGGGGTCATCCAGGCCACCGAGACGGTGAAGCTCATCCTCGGGATCGGGGAGCCCCTGATCGGGCGGCTCCTGCTCTACGACGCCCTTGGCATGCGCTTCCGGGAGATGAAGCTGCGCAAGAACCCCCAGTGCCCGATCTGCGGTGAGAACCGTACGATCCACGAGCTCATAGACTACGAGGAGTTCTGCGGCATCCCGCAGGCCCGGGCGGCCGAGGAGGAGAACGAGGTGCCGGAGATCACCGTGCAGGAGCTCAAGGAGAAGCTCGACCGCGGCGAGATCTCGGTGCTCGACGTACGCGAGCCGCACGAGTATGCGGTCGCGAACATCGGGGCTCCGCTCATCCCGCTCGGTGAGTTGCCGGAGCGCCTGGCCGAGCTCGACCGCGACAGGCCGCTCGCCGTCCACTGCAAGAGCGGTGCGCGCAGCGCCAGGGCCGTGAAGCTTCTGCGGGACGCCGGCTTCGAGAACGTCTACAACGTCAAGGGCGGGATCAACGCCTGGAGCGAGGAGATAGACCCGAGCGTCCCGAAGTACTAGGGAGATCACAACTCCGGCGGGCGGGGGTCGTGCGGTTCACGGCCCCCGCTTTTCAGTGCACGTAGGAGGCGCCGTTTATATCTATCGTGGCCCCGGTCGCGTGGCGGACGGCCCCGGAGGCCAGGAAGGCGACGACGTTCGCGACCTCCTGCGGTGGTGCCAGCGAGCCGAGGGGTATCTCGCGTGCGGGATCCTCGCCGCCGCGCCGGACGAACTCGCGGGCCATCTCCGTCTCGACGAAGCCGGGGGCCACGGTGTAGGCGAGGATTCCCTCCCGGGCGAATCCCCGGGCGATGGTGCGGGTGAGCGAGACCATGCCTCCCTTGGAGGCAGCGTAGGGCATGTACTCGGGGTCGTCCCCGCGGAAGGCCGCCCGGCTCGCGACGTTGATGATCGTGCCGCCCCCGCGCTCCCTGAAGTGGAGGATGGCCTTCCGGCAGAGATCCGCGGCGGAGATCAGGTTGATCCCGAGCGTCCTCTGCCAGACCTCCTTCCAGCGACCACCGTCTTCCACGGAGACCGGCTCGTAGATGCCTGCGTTGTTCACCAGCACGTCTACCCGTCCCCGCCACCCGACCGCCTCGGACCAGAGCCCCTCCACGGAGGATGCGTCCTCCAGGTCGGCCCCCACGCAGAGACAGTGCCCGGTCTCGGAGGCTATCTTTCGCGCCTCCCTCTCGCCCCTGTTGTAGTGGAGCACCACCCCGGCCCCGGCCCCGCACAGCGTCCTCACGATGGCCTCGCCGATGCCACGCGACCCGCCGGTAACGAGCGCCACCCTGTCCCGCAGAAAATCCATCCAGAAAGCCCCTCCGCAGCGTTTGCCTCCAGCAAGCGACATTCTGGCAGAAGTCGTCTCCTGTGGCAGGGCGGGGATCCGTATACCGGCGCGACGGCGAGAGGCGGACCCGCGCAGGTCCGCCTCCTGCTCCTTCAGGTGCTCACGATCTTCACGGCATCGGCGATGATGTAACCTCCGGCCGAGGTCCAGCGGGAGATTCTCACGCAGGCAGAGTCTCCGGCTGCGAGCGTGAACGTGCCGAGGTTGTTCCAGCGGCCGCCGTTTTTGGTCTGGTCCACCCGCACCCACTCGAGCCCCGAGGTCGTCTGGATCCCGACCGGGACCGAAGGGTTGTACCCCGGGGAGCTCGGCCACCAAGCGTACACCTTGTAACTCCCGGTAGTCGGGATCTTGAACCTGTAGAGCGCGTCGTCCGAGACGGCCTTCGGGGTGGTGTAACGGTAGTTCCGGCCGTGTTTCTGTCCGTTCCAGGAGCTCGTCTTCCAGTTGCTGGAGGCCGAAAACCGGGCGCTGGCGTTGTCCACCACCTGCCTGTAGACCTGGGCTGCGCCGGCGTACTGGGCGACGTAGCTCATGTAGAGGTCCCAGTTCCAGTAGGGACCAGGGTCCTTGTGATGGTCAACCCCTCCATACTCACCAGGGTTGTTCGGGTCCGGTACCTCATCATGCCCGATTATGTGCTCGCGGTCTATCGCTATCCTGTACTTCTCGCACAGATACGCCGTCAGCCTCGCCGAAGAGCGGTACATCGCATCCGTGAACCACGAAGGGTCGTCTATGTAGCCCTCGTGCTCTATCCCTACCGAGTGCTCGTTGTAGTACCAGTTGCCCGCGTGCCAGGCGATGTCCTTCTCGAGAACCGACTGTCCTATGTAGCCGTCGGAGGAGCGCACCACGTAGTGGGCCGAGGACTGGGCTGCGGGGTTTTCGAACCAGTTTATCGTGGCCGACCAGGAGCCCTGGGTGACGTGGATTATGACCATGTCTATTGAGTAGTCGGTGGGGCGGTTTGCGGGGGTGTAGTTCGCCGTGCTCGCGGGGTAGTAGCCTGCGTAGGGGTAGTCCGCACCCATTACGAGATCTCCCGCGCCTGCAGGACGATCCGTTCCCCGCCGCTGGTACGTCTGGAGGCCCCTTTTCTCAGGGTCTGGAGGACCTGGGCCGCGTAAAGGTCCCCACCCCCCACACCCGAGACGGCTTCGTACCTCGGGCCGTGCCCTCCCCTTCCGGAGACGGCTCCGTACCAGCCGGCGAGGGTTGCGGGCCTCGCGCTGCCCTGGGAGGAGGCGAGCAGCGCCGCCCCGCCGAGGATGTTGGAGAAGCGATCAGTCTTGAGCCGGCGCTCCGGGATGCCGGTGAGCCTAGAGGCCGCGCCTAGTGTGTCGGCCGAGGGGTTCTGCACGAGCGCCATGATGCCGAAAGCGCCCCGTCTCTCCGGGTCCCCCCTGCGGTAGGAGCAGAGGCTGGCCGGAGGCATCTCCCAGTGGGTGTTGACGTAGCCCATGGCCAAAAGCAACTCGACCGGGACCCTGTATCTCTTCGCCGCCCGGTTGAACTCATTCTCCACCGACGACGACACCTCGACCCGGGCATAAGCCACGGGAGCGACGCCGAGCAACGCCGCGCCCCCGGCCAGACCGCCGCCGACCTTCAAGAACTCCCCGCGGTCCATGGTCCGGGACAAGGCGCCCTCCATCCTTCTGGAAGATCTCATGCTCGTCCCCTCCTTCTCCGGGAGATGAGATCCGCGCAACGATCCGTCCTCCTCATCGCGTGGTCATCTCGCCTCGACACAAGCTGTTATCGGCTGGGAGAAGGATGGGCTTTATCACTTCGAGCGGTCCGGCGGTTAGAGTTTTCACATCCTCCTGTCAGCGGAGGCGAACCCCGAAGTCTACAGTGTAGAGAGAGGCACCCCCGTTCTGCTCGAAGACCCCCTGGGCCACACCGACACCCACCTCGCGATATTCGCCGTTCAGGATGTTCGCCCGATGCCCGGAGCTTTGCATCCAGGAGTCCATCACGCTCGCGGGCCGGCCGTAGGGACCGCTACCCCAGGCGATGTTCTCCCCCACGGTCCAGTAACGGTACCCGTCGGGGGTGTATCCAAAGGAGATCAGACGCTCATAAAAGCTCTGTCCGTCGTAGGAGTCGTGCGAGAAGTACTGCTTCTGCAGCATCTCGCGCGAGTGCGCCCGGGCTGCGCGCTCCAGGATCGGGTTCACGCAGAGCGGTTTCAATCCGTTGTCGACCCGGATGCGGTTCTGACGCCAGAACACCCCCGCCTCGTAGCGGCTGAGCGTGATCTTGCCGCCGGAACATTTCCTTACCCCGATCCCGCCGCTCTGGGCAGCAACGGTCCGGGGGCAGAGCGCCAGGACTACGAGAAAGGCGATGACGAGAGGGATGGCTGCGAAGAGACGAGGGGTCCGTACCAAGGGTTTGGATCTCCTTTCGAAAACCGACCACCGGGATACATCCCGGTAGTCGGCAGGAGACCCGCAAAACTTTAAGCGGGGTCAGAGAAGGGGGCGTCCCTCACCCCGGCGGCCATCCCATCCTGCGCCCCCCGATCACGTGCAGGTGAAGGTGGTCTATGGTCTGGTTCGCGTCGGGACCGCAGTTGATCACCGCGCGCCAGCCGTTCTCGAGCCCCTCCCGGGCCGCGACCTCCTTCGCCACCGTGAACAGATGCCCGACTATGGGTTCATCCTCCTCCGTCAGGTCGTCCAGGGAGGGGATGACCTTGCGGGGGACGACGAGCACGTGCGTCGGGGCCTGCGGGTTGATGTCGCGCAGGGCGATGCAGCGATCGTCCTCGTAGAGGATGTCGCCCGGTATCTCCCGGTCCATTATCTTCTGGAAGAGCGTCTTCTCTGCCATATCCGGGTAGCTTAGCCGCCGCGGCCCGTCGCTTCAAGCGAACCCTTCTAGCGCGTGAAGTCCGTCCCCTTCTCCAGGTCCCTGATGTACGCCGCGATCACGCGCGCGCAGCGCTCGACGTCCTCCAGGTCGACGATCTCGTTCGGGGAGTGCATGTAGCGGTTGGGACAGGAGACGAGCCCGGTCGCGATCCCCGCCCGCGAGAAGTGGATCGCGTCGGCGTCGGTGCCGGTGCGCCGGGAGTCCCCGGCGAGGGTGTACGGGATGCCCTCCCTCTCGGCGGCGGAGATGAGCCCCTCGGTGACGAACGGGCTCAGCGCGGAGGCGCGGGAGATCACCGGGCCGCTACCCAGAGCGTGCTCGCCCTCCTCGTTCTCCGAGACGCCGGGGATGTCGGTCGCGTGCGCGACGTCCACGGCTATCGCCGCGTCCGGGTCGAGCCCGAAGGCCGCGGCCCGGGCGCCGTTGAGCCCGATCTCCTCCTGCACGCTCGCCACGGCCACGACCTCGGCTGCGAGGCCATCCGCCTCGGAGAGGAGCCGGAGCGCCTCGAGAACCACGAAGGCCCCCACCCGGTTGTCGACCGAGCGGGCGGCTATCCTGCCGTTCGCGAGCTCGACGAGCTCCTGGTCGAGGACCCCCACGTCGCCGACGCGGACCCGCTTCTCCGCCTCCTCTCTGTCTCTGGCCCCGATGTCTATCCAGAGGCTCTTTATCTCGGAGACCTTCTTGCGCTCCTCGGCGTCCATGAGGTGGATGGCCTTCTTGCCGATGACGCCGAGGACCTCGCCGCCACGCCCCATGAGGCGCACCCGCTGCCCGACGAGGACCTGCGGGTCCCACCCACCGACGCCGATGAAGCGGATGAGGCCCTTCTCGTCGATGTGGGTGACCATGAGCCCGATCTCGTCGATGTGTCCGCTCAGCATCACCCGCGGCGAACCACCCGGGTTCAGCGTGGCGAAGGAGTTGCCCATCCTGTCGCCGCGCACCTCGGCGAAGCCGGAGGCCTCCTCGCGCCAGATGCCAGCCGCGGCCCCCTCGGCCCCGCTGGGCCCCGGCGCGGCGAGCAGCCTCTTGAAGAAATCGTAGGACGTTTCTCTCATCGTGCTCTTTCTAGATCGCTCTCTTCTCGAAACCCGAACGACGAGAGTATATTATTCTCCACCGCCTTTTATCTCGACGCGGATCTCTCCCTCCTCCTCGGGGTCCCCTCCCTCGCCCACCATCCGCCAGGGGATGGAGATCTCGAAGTCCTCCGTGAAGGGGTTGGGGGAGATCCGGATCCCCTCCCCCTCCCAGATCGGCTCGAGCCTCCGGCCCATGAACGAAAACCCGCCCCGGTACCAGGGATGGTCGTTGCGACCAGCGTCGTTGAGGCAGATGAAGAGCGAGAGGTCGTCGCAGAGCTGCAAGAGGCGGAAGTCGTGCTCGACGGTCTCGAGCGCTTCCTCTGGCAAGACCCGGCGCAGACGCTCCTGCCGGGACATCTCCTCCTCAAGGAAACGTGCCTCCGGCTCGGTCTTCGGATGCCGGAAGAAGGAAGCGTAGTGCATGCTGCACAGCAGCCCGGCGTAGGGGTCCTGTTTCTCGACTGTCCCTATGCCCCGCCGGTAACCCTCCAGCTTGGGCTCTATCGGGTAGTCGACGAAGGAGTACGGCCGGCCCTCCTCCTCGTTCCAGAGCACCCGGCGGTCGAGCTCGCGCCATCCCACGTCGTGGTTGGCTATGGCGTAGACCGTCGAGGACGAGGGCCTCGGTTCCCAGCTCCAGTGCCGGGCGAACCGTCCCGAGGCCAGCGCGTGCTCGTGCTGGCCGATGAGGAGATACCCGCCATCCTTCTCTCTCACTATCACGGATCCATTCCTCCTCAGAGAACGAGCCTGCGATCCACGGCGAGCGGGGAGCGCACAGGCCGTGCGAGGAAGGCCTCCTCGGCCACCTCGAGCTTCTCCTGCAGGACCGTCACCAGGATCAGGGCGAAGCCCCCATCCTTCATCTCCCCCGTCCACCGGAGGGCGAACTCCTCCGGGAGCCCCATCCCGAGCACCCTCTCGCGCAGATGGGATCGGCGGCGGTAGAGGATGACGCCCGCCGCGAACCCCAGCGTGACCAGAATCTGCAGGCCCACCCCGACCAGCAGGTTGACCGGCGCCACGGCCGCGTCGACCGTCGTGCAAGTGAAGTACACGCTGCCGAGCTCTACCCACTGCCTGCGTGAGATACCGGCCTCGATTGAAAGAACCCGGCAGCCGGGCAGGGTGAGCCTCACCACTTCGAGGTCTCGCCTGCGCGCCAGCACCACTGGCTCCGCGGCGCTGGTGTTCCGCAGTTCGCGCACCAGAGAGGTCAGCGTCTGAAGATCGGGGACCACCGCCCCCAGCGTATGGTAGCGCCGCACCTCCACGTCTCTTTTGTACCAGATCCCACCGGATCTCACGCGAGCATCAGCAGGGCGGCCGCCACCACCGAGCCTATGAAAAGCCCGGCGGCGACGTCGAAGGGGTAGTGCACACCCAGGTAGACCCGGGAGAGCGCGACCAGAAACCCGGCCGCGATGAAGGCCGGAGCGAAAGCCGGGTAGGCAAACGAGAGGGTTATCGCCCCTGCGGCCGCCGTCGCCGAGTGCCCGGAGGGGAAGGAGCTCGAGCTCGGGGTCTTTATCAGGGGGGCGATCCCGGTATCGCTGATGTAGGGCCGGGTGCGGTTGAAGAGGTACTTGGAGCCCTCGGCGCACGTCCAGGAGATCGCCACCGCTCCCCAGGGGACGAGCAGGTGCGAGAGCCTGAACCCGCCGAAGACGAACGCCACGGCGGCCAGCATCCCCCACAGGAACCCCGCGGTGCCGAGCAGGGTGAACAGACGCAGCAGACGGGTCAGCGGCGCCCACTTGAGGCGGAAGACAGCCCCGAAGAGCGCCCGGTCGAACTCTTCTATGTCCTTCAAGATGGTCTTCAACTCCGGCCGGTAAAGTCTACCCGGTTCGCAGCCGTCCGCCGAACGCCATCCCGGGTAGAATATGCCCTGCTGAAAATGCGTCCTCACAAAACGGGAGTTCAAAGGTTACCATGGACAGAAGCCTGATAGAGAGAGCCTTGAAGGAAGCCAGAGAGGCGGGCCACGACCTGGTCGTCTGGGACCGCAGGGACACCTTCACCATCGAGAACGACAAGCTCGACGATCTCTCCCTGGAGGACGGCTACCTGCGGGCACTGGTCGGCAGGGAGAAGGCGGTGGTCTACGTCGAGCTCGACTCCATATACAAGCTCGTCGTGGAGAAGGAGCGACCCCACCGCGCGGGTCTGCGCGCGGGGTTTGGGGCGGGTTAGTCCCCCCGCCTCAATATCTCCACCCCCCCGGAGGAGCGGGCCACCACCGCCGCCTCGGCCATCCCGACGAACAACCCGCATTCCAGAGCCCCCGGCACGCTCTTTATCTCGACTTCCAGCGCAGCCGGGTCTTCTATCGGGGGGAAGAGGCAGTCGACGGTGTAGTGACCGCCGTCGGTGACGAAGGGGTCATCCGCCCCCTCAGCCTTCCGCAGGGTGGCCTCACACCCGAGCGAGGAGAGCGCCCGCAGGGTGGCCTGCCACCCGAAGGGTTCGACCTCCACCGGCACCACCCCCTCCCCCAGCCTCTCCACCGGCTTGGTCTCGTCGGCAACCAGGACGAAGCTCTCGCTCGCGAAGGCGACTATCTTCTCCCGCAGGAGCGCCCCGCCGCGCCCCTTTATCGCGGAGAGGTCGGGCGAGATCTCGTCCGCCCCGTCTATTGTGACCCGGGGACGGACCTCGGCGAGCGTGGCCAGCGGTATACCAAGCGCCCTGGCGGCTTCTGCCGTGCGCTCGGAGGTCGGGACGCAGACGACATCCTCAAGCGTCCCCTCGCACAGCAGCTCCCCCACCCTCCTTATGGCCCAGGAGGCGGTGGTCCCGGTGCCGAGTCCGATGGCCATCCCGCTCCGGACGAACTCCTCGACCGCCCGGTAGCCGGCGCGCCGCTTGAGGTCGTCCTCCGGGGTGGGCGAGCGGGGACCGTCCACTCCGTTCCCAGCCGCGGCGCTAGCCTACCACCTCGACCTTCGAGGCCTGCATCTTGCCCCTGCGGCCTTCGACCACCTCGAACTCGACGATGGCGCCCTCTTCGAGCGTCTTGAAGCCTTCGCCCACTATCTCGGAGTAGTGGACGAAGAGATCCTCCCCGCCATCCTCGTTCTCGATGAAACCGTATCCCTTCTCGTCCGAGAACCACTTCACTCTGCCGCGCGCCACGATACCTCCACCAGCCCTACTCCAGCTCCGGATCGGGCCGCAGGGAGAACGGCCGTGCCCGGAGCAACCTCACGACACGCCGCCATCATCGGCGGCAGGGCAAGACTCTACCACCAAGCCGCCCCCCAGGCAAAATTTCTAGTGTGATCCTTTCCCGGGCTGCACCCCGAGCCTTACGGTGACCTCCCTCGGCACCCCGCCCGGCCTCACCACCTCGAGCCTCAGCCGGTCGCCCGGCCTGCCGGCGTTCACCGCCGAGATCACGCCGTCGGGGCCCGAGACGCGCCGTCCGTTGACACTGGTTATGACGTCGCCGAGCGGCACCGGGAGCCCGCCCACGTTCACCCTCTTCTTCCCGGCTCCCCTTATCCCGGCCCTCTGCGCCGGTCCACCGTTCGTCACGCCCGCAACTATTGCCCCGTGGTCTGGCAGGCCGTACCGTTCCGAGAGCTTACCGGCGGACACGCCGGTATAGGCCGAGATATCGCTGATCCCGAGCCCGTACATCCGCACGCCCAGGTAGCCGTGCCGGACCTGACCCTGCGTCACGAGCTGCTTGACCACACCCTTCACGGTGTTGATCGGGATGGCGAACCCTATACCTTCGTAGCTGCCGGTCTCGGTCGCTATCTGGGCGTTCACCCCGATCACGTTACCACTCGCGTCGATGAGTGGCCCGCCGGAGTTACCGGGGTTTATCGGGGCATCGGTCTGCAGGGCGCCGCTTATGGTGTAGTTGTTGGGAGCCCGGATCGAACGATCCAGACCGCTTATTATCCCGCTGGTCACGCTGATACCTACGTTCAGCGGGTTGCCGATGGCGACAACCGGGTCGCCGACCTTCACCGCGTCGGAATCCCCGAGCGTGAGCGGCTTGAGCGCGCCCTTCGGGGCGTCCACCTTGAGGAGCGCCACGTCCGTGGAAGGGTCCGAGCCCACCACTCTCGCGCTGCACCGCAGCCCGCTCGCGAACTTGACCGAGATGTCCTTCGCCCCTTCGACGACGTGCTGGTTGGTGATTATGTGGCCGTTTTTGTCCAGCACGAAGCCGGACCCTCCCGCGGGCCCGGAACTGGAAGCCACGTCTATGCTCACGACCCCCGGCCCGTCGCGGTGGTAGACCATCGCGGCGATGGAAGACGATCCACCTCCCGATCGTGGAACGCTGACATTCGAGGAAGGGGCCTGGTTTATGGTCACGTTACCGGTCTGATCCCCCGGTCCGACCTGCAGAACGACGAGCGCGGCGACAGCCCCGCCTAAGAAGGCGGAGACGAGAGCGATCAAAGCGGTCCTCAGGATAGCTCACCTCCCCCGCGTCCGGAGGCGGCCGCCCCCAGACAATCTCAGATGACCCGCCGGCCCATCGCCGAGGCGAAGGGGGAGAGCGTCTCCCTGAGCGTCATAAGATCCTCGACGGGAAGGGCCTGCTCCCCGTCGCACAGCGCCTCCCTGGGCTCGTGGTGCGACTCGACCAGAAGACCATCGGCCTCCGCGGCCACGGCCGCCTTGCTCAGGGGCACGACCAGATCCCTCCTCCCGGCCGCGTGCGAGGGGTCCACGATGACCGGGAGCTCGGAGAGCCGCTTGGCCACTATCACGGCGGACAGATCGAGCGTGAAGCGGGTCGAGGGTTCGAACGTCCTTATCCCCCTCTCGCAGAGGACTACGTTGTCCCCGCCGGAGGAGGTTATGTACTCGGCCGCAAGGATCCACTCCTCGACGGTCGCGGCAAACCCCCTCTTCAGGATCACCCCGTGCTCTTTCGAGCCCTTTATCGCAGAGCCGACCCGCTTCAAAAGCGAGAAGTTGTGCATGTTGCGGGTGCCTATCTGCAGGATCTGGGCGTGCTCCATCACCACATCTATGTCGGCGGGGTCCATGATCTCGGTCACCACCTTGAGCCCGAGATCCCCCGCCACCCCGGACATTATCCTCAGCCCCTCCACGCCGAGGCCCTGGAAGGAGTAGGGGGACGTGCGGGGCTTGAAGGCCCCACCCCTCACGTAGGAGAAACCTGCCTCCTTGACGGCCCTCGCCGAAGCCTCGAACTGCTCGTAGCTCTCCACGGTGCAGGGGCCCGCGACCACCCTGAAACTCTGCGGTCTTATCATCCCGTTGTTCGTCCGGGCCTGCACCCCGGTGCTCTCTCTTACCTCCATCCGCTACTCCCCGCGCCTCTGAAGCTCGATGTCCCTGATCCTGTGCATGATCAGCTCGAAGATGTCGCGCATGGAGGAGTCGTAGATGGGCCCCTCGTTTATCTCGACGACCCTCCGCAGGATCTCCTCCTCGCGCCTGGGATCGAAGAGTGGTATCCCCGCCTCCAGCTTGTATTCGGCCAGCTCCTGTACGAGCCGGGCCCTCTCGTTGAGAAGATGGACGAGCTCCTCGTCCACCTCGTCGACCCTCTCCCGGAGAGAGCTTATTCTCTCGTTCGCATCCAAGATTCTCTCCATGAGTCTGCGATTGTATCCGCCTGCGACCCTCCGGACAAGGAGAGGCCGTTGCAAGCCTTCACCCGAGAGACTAGTCTGTTATACCTGGATACGTCAAGCAACACCTCGAGAACAAGGAGCCCCGCAAGTTGAAGTTCAGAAGAGAGCTCGACCCCCTCAAGCCCTACAACCCGCCGTGGATCTCGCACGAGGCAAAAGCCGAACGCGGCGAGGGCGACTATGTCAAGCTCACCGCCAACGAGCTCTCTTTCGGACCGCTCCCGGAGGCGGAGGCCGCCATCAGCGAGGCCCTGCCCCGCCTCAACCGCTACCCGGACCGCCACGCCGCCGCCCTGCGCGCGGCGATCTCCGGGGCCAACGCCGGCATACGCCCGGAGAACGTGGTGGTGGGCAACGGCTCGAGCGAGGTGCTCCTGAACCTGCTGCAGCTCGTCGAGCGGCCGGGGGAGGTGGTCTTCCCGTGGCCCTCTTTCAGCCTCTACGCGACGATAGCCCGCATCGTCGGGCTCGAGGCGCGCAGGGTGCCGCTGCGCCCGGACCACGCCGTGGACCCCGACGCCCTGCTCGCCGCGCTGACCCCGAAGACCCGGGCCGTCATCCTCTGCAACCCGAACAACCCGACCGGTACACACCTGAAGCTGGAAGAGGTGCGGGCCATCGCGGACAGGCTGCCGGAAGACGTCCTGCTGATCCTGGACGAGGCCTACTACGAGTTCGTCGACGACCCGTCGTACCCGGGTTCGCACGAGCTGGCGCTCTCCACGCAGAGCGTGGTCTGCGTGCGCACCTTCTCGAAGGTGCACGGCCTGGCGGCCCTCAGGGTGGGTTACGGCCTGGCCCCCCGGGAGATCGCAGACTACGCCGAGCGGGTTCGTTTCCCCTTCAGCGTGAACCTGGCCGCTCAGGTCGCCGCGGCGGCCTCGATGGGCGCCCCCGAACGCATCGCCAAACGGGCCTCGTTCGTGATCGAGGAGCGTACACGGCTGCAGCGGGCGCTCGACGAGGCCGGCGTGGAGTACGTCCCCTCGCAGGCCAACTTCGTGCTGGCGAAGATAGAGCCGGCGGTCTTCCGCAGGGCCGGGGTCCTGGTGCGGGAGGGCGATGCGCTCGGGTATCCGGGCTGGAGCCGCATTACCATAGGAAACTCGGCGGAGAACGACCGCGTGATCTCCGCGTTCTCGGGGAGGTAGGGTGCGCCGCACGCTCGCCGTGGTCGGGGTCGGTCTGATCGGAGGCTCCATCGGTCTCGCCGCCCGCAGCAGGAGGGACTGGGAGGTGATCGGGGTGGACCGGCCCGGCGTGCTGGAGAGGGCCGCCGCCCTCGGTGCGATAGACCGCCCCTCGACGCTCAAGGAGGCACGCGAGGCAGACCTCATCGTCCTCGCCGCCCCCATCTCTCAGATAGTCACCCTCCTGAAAGATCTCTCGCCCACCAGGGCACTCATGACCGACGTGGCGAGCACCAAGGCCAGCATAGTGCGGGAGGCGGAGAGGCTGGGGCTGCGTTTCGTCGGCGGACACCCGATGAACGGCAGCCAGCTCGCCGGCGTCGACAACGCCCGGGCCGACCTCTTCGAGGGCGCCCGTTACTTTCTCACGCCGACCGAACGGACCGACCCGGACGACTACCGGGAGGTCTCGGGTTTCGTCAGGAGCCTCGGCGCGACGCCCACCGCGGTGGAGGCAGACAAGCACGACCTGCTGATGGCGGCGCTCTCGCACCTGCCGCACCTGATGGCGGTCGCGCTGCTCAGGGTGGCCTCGGACATCTCCCCGGAGGCGCTCTCGTTCGCCGGGCCCTCCTTCCGGGATCTCACCCGCGTGGGGTCTTCGAACCCCTCTCTATGGGCCGACATCCTGGCCGAGAACGCCCCGGCCCTGGGGGAGGTACTGGGCCGCTTCGCCGGGGCGATGGCTCAGATAGGCAGCGAGATCTCGAACCGCGAGGTGATCGAACGCCGCTTCCGCGAGGCGCGGGAAGCCTACGAAGCGCTCGGCGGTATCCTGATCGAGAGGAGCGGCAAGAACGTCGAGATATCCGTGCCGGTGGAGAACCGCCCCGGGGTCTTCGCCGAGGTCACGACGCTGCTCGGCAGGAACAACATAAACATCCTGGATCTCTACGTCCGCCACTCGAATACCTCGCGAGCCGCCCTCGTCCTCACCGTGGACTCGAAATCCGCTCCTCCGGCGCGGCGTCTTTTGCAGGAGGCAGGCTTCCGCGTCGAGATCCTGGACTAGAGAGCCGCCCACCCGGGTCACCGTGGCGTATCCAGACGAGGCTCCACGTAGATCCCGATGTCCTCCTCGGGATCCACGGCAACGGGCCGCAGCACCCGAGGCATGCCGTACCCGCCGCTGCCGGGGAAGCTCATCCCGGGAATCGCGCATCCCTGCTCCAGGGTGGCGCCAGAGAGCCCTCATCAGATAGCTCTCCCGGGCTCCACGAACGGATATTGCTATCCGTCTGCGCACGACGAACTAACTAACGGGCCCGATCCCCGAGCAGGTGCCTCAGCGCCCCCTCGAGCTCCGGGTAACGGAAGCGATAGCCGCTCTCCTTCAGCTTCGCGGGCTCCATGCGGGCACTCGCGAGCAAAAGTTCGTCGGCCATCTCCCCGAGCACGGCGCGGGCCGCGAACGCCGGAAGCGGGAAGAGCGCCGGACGCCCCAGCACCCGCGACAGAACCCGCGTGTACTCGGCGTTGGTCACAGCTTCGGGGGCGGCGACGTTGACCGGCCCCTCGATTGAGTCGGTCTTCAGACAGTGGATGATCGCCCCCACCACGTCCTCGACGGCCACCCAGCTCCAGTACTGCCTGCCCGAGCCTATCCTGCCGCCCAGCCCGAGCCTGAAGATGGGCAGGGTGGTCCCGAGTGCCCCGCCCTTCGCGGAGAGCACGATCCCGAGCCGGGGGTGTACGACCCGGATCCCGGCCTCCCGCGCCGGGTCGGCGGCGGCCTCCCATTCCCGGCAGACCCCGGCGAGGAAACCCTCGCCGGGCCCGCTCTCTTCGGTGAGAAGCTCGTTCCCCCGATCCCCGTAGTAGCCGCTCGCCGAGATCGAGACCATCACCCGAGGCCTCTGACGCAACCCGGCGACGCTCTCGGCCAGCAGGCGCGTCCCGCGCACCCGGCTCTCCCGGATGCGGCGCTTCTTGGCCTGCGTCCAGTAGCCCATGATGCTCTCACCGGCGAGGTGCACGACCACCTCCACCCCCTCGAGCCGCGAGACGTCGATCCTGCCCGCATCGGGGTCCCAGCGGATCGTGTCCTCCGAAGAAGGCCGCGATCGGCTCAGGCGCACCACCTCGTGCCCACTCGCCTCAAGCTCAGAGACCAGAGAAGAACCCACGAGCCCCGTCGAACCACTGATTAAAACCTTCACCAAAACCTCCCCGACTCGCACTGCGCGGTGCTGCCAAATGGTACCCCACCGACCGGGACAGAGAGCTGCAGGAGTAGCTAAAAGCTTAAAGAAATGCTAGCATGCGGCATCCGCGGATGGTGCGGTGGCAGACAACAGGAGAGACGTATCTGAAAAGAGGAGGAAGCAATGGCCGCCAGGGCACACGAGAGAGAAGCGGCGGGGGCACGTCGCCTCAGACGTGACGTAAGCCTTATAGGTTTGGTTTTCTTCTCCTTGGGATCCATTATAGGTTCGGGATGGCTATTCGGAGCGCTGACGGCCTCGCAGATCGCCGGACCCGCGGCCCTGATCGCCTGGATCATAGGAGCCGTGGTAATGCTCATCCTGGCGTTCATCCACGCCGAGATCGGCAGCATGTACCCGGTCGCCGGGGGGTCGGCGCGCTATCCACACTTCACCTTCGGGAGCATGGTCGGCTTCGCCTCCGGCTGGATCACCTGGGTCGGAGCGGTTACCGTGGCCCCGATAGAGGTCGAGGCCGCAATACAGTACGCCTCCAACTACCTGCCCGGGCTGACGAGCACGGCTTCCGGGGTAACGGTGCTCACCGGCACGGGCATCGTGGTGGCGGGTGTTTTGATGCTAGTCTTCACCATCCTCAACATCATGGGTGTCAGCTGGCTCGCGAAGTCCAACAACGCGATCATGGCGTGGAAGGTGGCCGTTCCCTTCCTCGCGGTGATCGTGCTCATCGTGCTCTCGTTCAACGCCTCAAACTTCACCGCCTCGGGAGGGTTCATGCCCTTCGGGTTCCAGAGCGTGCTCTCCGCGGTTTCGACCGGGGGCATCATCTTCGCCTACCAGGGCTTCGAACAGGCCATCCAGCTCGGCGGTGAGGGGAGCAACCCGCAGCGCAACATCCCGATAGCCATAATCGGCTCGATGATAATCGGGGTGATACTCTACATCCTGCTGCAGGTAGCCTTCATCGGTGCCCTCACACCGCACGAGCTCTCCCACGGGTGGGCCAAGCTCTCCTTCGAGGGACTCGCCGGTCCCTTCGCCGGTATAGCCACCGCCGTGGGCGCAGGATGGCTCGCCGTCCTGCTCTACATAGACGCCGTGATCTCTCCGGGCGGGACCGGGCTCATCTACACCGGCTCCAGCTCCCGGCTCTCCTTTTCTCTGGCCCGCAACGGCTACATCCCCGAAATCTTCGGCCTGCTCAGCACGAGGGGCGTCCCGGTGGTGAGCATAATCTTCAGCTTCATCATCGGGATGTTCATGTTCCTGCCGTTCCCCGGCTGGCAGGAGCTGGTCGGATTCATCACCTCGGCGACGGTGATGGGTTACGCCACGGCGCCGCTGGCGTTCGGGGCGCTCAGGAGGCGCCAGCCGGAGCACCCCCGTCCGTTCCGGTTGCCGGCCGGGGGCGTGCTCGCGCCGGTAGCGTTCATCATCGCCAACCTGGTCATCTACTGGACCGGCTGGGAGGTCGACTGGAAGCTGTTCGTCGCCATCCTCTTTGGCTTCGCCCTGCTGGGCGTGGCGCGTATCACGAACCAGGAGCGGGCTCCGCTCGACTGGAGGGGCTCGCTGTGGCTGTGGCCCTACCTCGCGGGTATGGCGGTGATCTCCTACCTGGGGACCTTCGGAGGAGGCTCGGGCATCCTGCCGTTCGGCTGGGACATCCTGGTGGTCGCCCTCTTCAGCCTCGCCATCTACACCCTGGCGATGAGGGTGTGCCTCACGCCTGAGGAGATCCGTCACCACATAGACGTCGCCAGGGAGGAACTCCAGGAAGAGGAGCGGGAACTGGCCGTATAGGGGTAGCCAGAGAGAATCTCTCCAGAGGGGGAGCCCCATCCGGGGCTCCTCCATCTATTCTCTATCCAATCTGTGTCTATCCAATCTGTGGGACGGGCCGTTCAATCATCCTCGCGCGAGGATCCCGAGAAGCCGTCCCTGCCGCCGGAGGCCATCTTCGCGCCCGTCGCGAGCGAGCTCACCGTCCCCGCGAGATCCTGCAGCTCGGAGGGGACGACGAAGAGCTTGTTGGCCTCGCCCTCGGCTATCTTCGGGAGGGTCACCAGGTAGAGGTAGCGCAGGGCTTCGTTCGAGAGGTCGGAGGTGTGCAGCCGTTCGAAGAGCGCACCGGCCATCTCTATCTGGGCCCGCTGAAGCTTGCGGTATGCCTCCGCTTCACCCTCAGCCCGCAGGACCGCGGCCTCTCTCTCGCCCTGGGCCTTGAGGATCGCCGACTCCTTCTCGCCCTCGGCCTTGAGTATCGCGGCCCGCTTGTCTCCCTCGGCGGTGAGGATGGCGGCGCGGCGGTTACGCTCCGCCTGCATCTGCTTCTCCATCGCCTGCTGGATATCGTGGGGCGGGATGATCTCCTTGATCTCCACCCGCGTTATCCTCACGCCCCACTTCTCGGTCACCTCGTCGAGAACGGCACGCAGCTTGGCGTTTATCTCGTCACGCGAGACCAGTGTCTCGTCCAGCGTGAGGTTGCCGATCACGTTGCGCAGATTCGTCTGCGTGATCTGCTCCATCGCCACCGTCAGGTTCGCGACCTCGTACTCGGCGGCGCGGGGGTCGATGATCTGGTAGTAGACCACCGCAGAGATCTGGATACCGACGTTATCGTTGGTGATTACCGCCTGCGGCTGGAACGAGACGACCTGCTCCCTCAGGTCGGTTTTCGGCAACATCTTGTCCACCAGAGGAATGATGAACGTAAGACCGCTCTCGGCAGTCCGGTGGTAGCGCCCGAGTCGCTGTACGATCCCGACCCGGCTCTGCGGGATGACCCGCACGCTGCGCGCCACGAACGCGAGCACGATGACCGCGATGACGATTATGACTATGAGACCAACCGACATGTTCAAACCTCTCCTTCCTCTTCTTCCAGGGGCTCTACGAAGGCCGTGAGCCCGTCGCTGTCGAGCACCCGCACCCGCGTGCCCTTCTCTATCCTCACCCCCGGATGGAGCGCGCGGGCCGTCCAGAACTCTCCTCTGCCGACCCGGACCATGCCGCTGCCTCCCGGCTCTATCTCCTCCGTCACCACGGCTCCCCGGCCCACTATCCCCTTGTGCCTCTCGTACCGCTCCCCGCTCCGGAGCGAGAGCCGGTTCACGATCGCCGGACGCAGGATGGCCATGCCAATGAGGGAAGCCGCAGCGAACCCGGCGAGCTGGGAGACCAATCCAACCCCCGCGAGGGAGACGACGAGGGCGACCGCCGCCCCGAGGGAGAAGAAGATCAGGAAAAAGGAGACCGTAATCATCTCTCCGATGAAGGCCAGGGCCAGGATCAAGGCCCAGATGATCGTATCCAGCTCGCTCATCGTCTCCTTTCTTACAAGATTCTATACCACCCCAGCGAGCAGGTGGTCACCGGGATCACATCAGGGAGAAGACGCGCGAGAGGACCGGCTCAGCGAGTCTTTTCCGGGGCCCGCAGCACGAGCACGGCGATGTCGTCGTGCGGGTTGCCGGCGGCGTGCCCGAGCACGGCCGCCTTCACGACCCGGGCAACCTCGGCGGCACCGAGGCCCGCGCAGGAGCCGAGCAGCGAACACAGCCTCTCTTCGCCGAAGAAGGCGCCATCCGGGGAGCGCGCCTCGGTCACCCCGTCGGTGTAGAGCACTATCGCATCGCCGGGTTCGAGCCGGGCCGGCTCCTCAACGAGTTCGGGGTCGTCGAAGACGCCGAGCGCCCGCCCGGGTTCCCCCACCCTCTCCACCCCGCCACCACCGCGCACGACGAAAGGGGCGGGATGCCCCGCGCGGGTAACCGAGAGTTCGAGGCCCCCGGTGGCTGGGAGCGCTACCCTGATGCAGGCGGCGGTGCAGAACTGTCTGCCCGAGAGCTGGCGGAGCATCGCCTCGTTGAGGTCCGAGAGTATCTTCGCCGGAGAGACCTCGAGCAGGGCGACGGCCCGCACCGTGTAGCGGGCGAGCGCGTTGGTGGCCGCGGCAACGGCCCCATGCCCGCACACGTCACCTATGAGTGAGATCCAGCAATCCCTACCTCCGCATTCGATCAGGTCGTAGAAGTCCCCGCCGACCTCGTTACCCTCCCCCGCCGGGAGGTACTCCGCTCCGACATCGATTCCCCCCGGCTCGGGCAGGCGGGGCAGCAGGCTCTGCTGCAGGGTCTGGGCGATGTAGTTCTGCTCCCCGTAGAGCCTCGCGTTGTCCATCGCGAGCGCGCAGCGGTACGCGAGATCCTCGGCGAGCGCGAGATCCTCCTCGTCGTAGCTGAACCCCTGTCGGGTGGCGGCAAGGGTCATGGCCCCGAGCATCCTGCCCCGGGCGAGAAGCGGCACACGGATACAACAACGGGGACGGAGCTCGTCCGGCAGCCCCTTCAGGTCGTCACCCGGCTCCTCTCCTGAATACAGGCGCGGCAGATCGTCCCACACCTCCCGGGCGGTTCCCTCGAGGTCCCGCCCGTTGCGCAGCGCGTGCAGCAAGGCCTCCAGCCTCTGGTCGGCGTGCGCCTCGGCGGCCTGCCGCACGACGCCGTTCTCTTCCACGTCCACCAGGCACCAGTCCGCCAGTTCAGGCACCAGGATGCGCGTTATCGTGTGCAGGGTCTCGGCGTACTCGAGTGAAGAGGAGAGCATCGCCCCCGCCGAAGCCAGCAGCGAGAGCCGCTTGCGCGCCGAGACGGCCTCGGCCCTTGCGAGCTGCTCGCGCGCGAGCAGCAGGTCGCGCTCCTCCTCGGCCCGCTTGCGCTCGGTGATGTCGTTCTGGACCCCGATGAAGTTAGTAAGGCGCCCCTCCTCGTCGAAGACCGGAGAGATGTAGAGCTCGTTCCAGAACTGCTCGCCGTCCTTGCGGTAGTTCCTGAGGACCACCCGGCACTCTCCGCCCTCACGGATGGCCTTCCTCAGCTCCTCGAGCTGGGGCTGGTTCCGGTCCCCGTTCTGCAGGAAGCGGCAGTTGCGCCCGCAGACCTCCTCGAAGGAATACCCGGTCGTCCGCTCGAAGGCCGGGTTGACGTAGATTATCGGGTTGTCCTCCCGTCGGGCATCGGTTATGACGATGCCGTTGGAGCTCGCGGCGACAGCACGGTCGAGCAATCGGCGCATCTCATCGCCGGACGGCTTGCCTCCCCCGCGTCTGTCCTCTGAGAAGGTGGGCCTCATCGGCGACATTCTACAGTCTCGCCCGTGAATGAGGCCACAAGAGGTCCCGGAGACGTTAAGAATATCTCGCTTGTGGGTATCAAGTGTTTGTTGTGCAGGTGAAGCCGGATCAAAGGAGAGAGAATGGCTTACGAACTTCCTGATCTCCCTTACCCCTACGACGCTCTGGAGCCGCACATAGACGAAGCGACCATGCGCTTCCACCACGACAACCACCACAACACCTACGTCCAGAACCTCAACAGCGCCTTCGAGAAGCATCCCGAGGCCGACAAGGGCTCCATCGAAGAGGTTCTGGCGGACCTCGAGAGTGTCCCGGAGGACATCCGGCGAGCCGTACGCAACAACGGCGGCCAGCACTCTAACCACTCGATCTTCTGGCAGATCATGAGCCCCAACGGGGGCGGGGCCCCGGCCGGTGAACTGGGGCAGGCGATAGACTCGGCCTTCGGCTCTTTCGACGAGTTCAAGCAGCAGTTCGCCGCCGCGGCCGCACCGGGCGCGCTCTTCGGCTCGGGCTGGTGCTGGCTCGTCGCGAACCCGGACGGGTCGGTCGCGATAGAGACGACCCCGAACGGCGACTCCCCTTACATGCAGGGCAAGGTCCCGATCATCGGGCTCGACTGCTGGGAGCACGCCTACTACCTGAAGTACCAGTACCGCCGCGCGGCCTACGTGGACGCCTGGTGGAACGTGGTCAACTGGGACGAGGCGAACCGCCGCTATCAGGCCGCAAAGTAGTCCGCCTCCCAGGCGAGAACGTCTGGTGAGCCTTCCCCCAGAGCCCCCGGCTCCCGCCGGGGGCTTCGTCTCCGGCGAGAACGCAGCACCATGCGTCTCGTAGTCGTCGGCGGGGTCGCGGCCGGGACGAAGGCGGCATCCCGGGCCCGCAGGGTCGCCCCGGAGCTGGAGATAACGCTCTACCAGGAGGAGCCGGAGGTCTCGATCAGCGAGTGCGGGCTCCCTTACTTCCTCTCGGGCACCGTCTCCGGGCGCGAAAGGCTCGTCGCCCGCACCCCGGAGGAGTTTGCCCGGATGGACATCGAGGTCAGGACACGCCACCGGGTGGAGCGCATCGACCCGGCCTCGAAAGGGCTCCTGGTGCGTGATCTGCGCTCGGGCGAGACCTTCGAGGACTCCTACGACCGGCTCATCGTCGCGACCGGGGCGCGGGCCGTGGTACCCCCGGTGGAGGGCACGGAGCTCGAAGGGGTCTTCACGCTGCGCTTCCTGACCGACGCCGACCGCATCCTGCGCCACTTGAAAGAGCGCTCCCCGGAGAGGGCCGTCGTGGTCGGCGGCGGCTACATCGGCCTCGAGGCATCGGAGAACTTCAGGAAGATCGGCCTTGAAGTCACGCTCGTCCAGTCGGCGGAGCACGTCGCCCCCACCCACGACCCGGAGTTCTCCGAGATGGTCGAGCGGGAGCTCGCTAAAAACGGCGTCGAGGTCAACACCGGCAGCGCGGCGGAGGGTTTCTACGGCGAAGCAGGTCGCCTGCGGGGCGTGAGGCTCGCCGGAAGATGCCTGGATGCCGACCTCGCGCTCGTCGGTGCGGGGATAGAGCCCGAGGTCACCCTGGCGCAGGAGGCGGGGGCCAAGATCGGCCGGACCGGCGCGATCCGGGTGGACCGCCACATGAAGACGAGCCTGCCCGACGTGTGGGCTGCCGGGGACTGCGTCGAGACGACGAACCTGGCGAGCGGGCTCCCGGCGTGGGTCCCGCTCGGGGATACGGCGAATCAGATGGGCCGGGTCGCCGGGACAAACGCGGCGACGGGCCGGGACGAGCTGGAGTTCCCCGGCGCGCTCGCGACCGGCATCTTCAGGGTCTTCGAGCTACCGGTGGCGAAGACCGGCCTCTCCGAGCGCGAGGCTCGGCAGGCGGGCTTCGCGACGGTATGCGCCACGGTAGAATCCACGAGCCGCGCCGCCTACTACCCGGGCACCAAAAAGGTCACGCTCAAACTCGTCGCCGACGGCGACGGCGGCACCCTCCTCGGGGCGCAGGCCGCCGGTGAGGGTGCGGACAGGCTCGTCGACGTGTGCGCGACGGCGATCTGGGGGAGGCTGGGCGTGGCGGATCTCGTCAACCTGGACCTGGCCTACGCGCCACCCTTCGGCCCGGCGCTGAGCCCCGTGATCCAGGCGGCGAGCGTCCTCTCCGGCAGGCTCTAACGCCCGGCTACCGCGCCGGTGCGCGTGATCTGATCCAGCTCCCCAACCTCCTCGGGGGAGAGCGACCAGCCCAGAGCCCCCGCGTTCTGCCGGGCCTGCTCGCCGTTCTTGGCCCCGGGGATCGCGAGCACGTCGCGTTGGGTCACGAGCCAGTTGAGGGCGACCTGCGCGGGGGTTCTGCCGTGCCGGTCGGCGATGCGCTCCAGTGCGGAGACGACGGGCTCTATCCGTGCGAGCCCACGGGGGCTGAAGCGCCGGTCGAAGCGCCGCACGAGCCCGGAGGGCCTGACGCCGGGGCGGTACTTACCGGTCAGGAGCCCCTGCGCGAGCGGGCTGTAGGCGATGAGCGTCACACCCAGCTCCCGGCAGGCGTCGAGCACCCCGTTGTACTCCGGTGAGCGGTCGAGCAGGTTGTAGCGCACCTGGTTGGAGGCGAGCGGGACGCCATGATGCGCGAGCCGCTCGTGCGCCCGGCGCATCTGCGAGGCACCGTAGTTCGAGACCCCTACGGCCCGCGCCTTCCCCTCCTTGACCGCCTCGGCCAGCGCGTCCATCAGGCTCTCCACCTTCAGCAGCGGCGAGGGGAAGTGCACCTGGTAGAGGTCGACCGACTCGACCCCGAGCCGGCGCAGGCTCCCGTCGAGCGCCCGGAGCAGCGCTCTCGGGTCGAACCGGTGGGGAAGAGGGGCGAACTTGGTCGCGATGACGGGTCGGCGCGGCAGCTCCCCGGATCTCAGGACCTCGCCGATGATCCGCTCGGAGGCCCCGTTGCCGTAGATCTCGGCGGTGTCCACCAGATCGACCCCACTCTCCAGGCTCACCCGGAGCGCCGCCTCGGCGTCTTCCCTGCCGTAGCTGCCGCCGTAGCCCCAGAGGTAGCGTGTGCCCCACGCCCACGCCCCGACCCCGAGCGGGGCGACCTCCATCTCCGAACCGAGCCTGACCTTGCCGTCCTGCTGCATGAGAACCCTCCGTCAAAAGAAACAGGCAAAAGAGGGTATAGCACACTCCTCAGCCCGGTATGCGCGCGACGGCCTGCTCGATCTCCTCCTCGGAGTACTCCAGATCGACGAGTTCCCCGGCGAGATAGCGCTCGTACGCCCCGAGGTCGAAGTGCCCGTGTCCGCAGAGGTTGAACGCGATCACCCGCTCCTCGCCCGCCTCTTTCGCCGCGAGCGCCTCGTCTATGGCGGCCTTTATCGCGTGGTTGACCTCCGGGGCGGGGAGTATCCCCTCGACCCGGGCGAAGGTCACCCCGGCCTCGAACGTCGGGTTCTGCGGGTAGGCACGGGCCTCGACGAGCCCCTCGTGCACCAGCGCGCTGAGTATGGGAGAGTCGCCGTGGTAGCGCAGCCCGCCGGCGTGGATCCCGGCGGGGACGAAGTCGTGGCCCAGGGTGTACATCTTGAGCATCGGGGTCATCCCCGCCTCATCCCCGAAGTCGTAGGTGAATCTGCCCTTGGTCAGCGTCGGGCAGGAGGAGGGCTCGACGGCGATGAAGCGGGTCTTCTTGCCGTTGACCAGGTTCTCGCGCAGGAACGGGAACGCGAACCCGCCGAAGTTCGAGCCGCCCCCCGCGCACCCGATCACGACGTCCGGCCACTCCCCGGCCATCTCCATCTGCTTCATGGCCTCCTGGCCGTTGACCGTCTGGTGCAGAAGCACGTGGTTCAGGACGCTCCCCAAAGAGTAGTTGGCGTCCTCGCTCGACGCCGCATCCTCGACGGCCTCGGAGATCGCGATTCCCAAAGACCCGGTTGTCTGCGGGTCCTCCTGCAGGACCCGGCGTCCGGCCCCGGTCTTCTCGCTCGGGCTCGGGTACACCTCCGCCCCGTAGGTCTGCATCATGACGCGGCGGTAGGGTTTCTGCTCGTAGGAGACGCGCACCATGTAGACGGTGCACTCCATCCCCATCAGCCGGCAGGCGAAGGCCAGAGACGAGCCCCACTGCCCCGCCCCGGTCTCGGTGGTCAGGCGTTTTACGCCCGCCTCGCGGTTGTAATAGGCCTGTGGGACGGCGGTGTTCGGCTTGTGGCTGCCGGGCGCGCTCACCCCCTCGTACTTGTAGTAGATGTGCGCCGGGGTGTCCAGATACCGCTCGAGCCGTCGCGCCCGGAACATCGGCGTCGGGCGCCAGAGGCTGTAGATCTCACGCACCTCCTCCGGGATCGGGATGTATCTCTCGGTGGAGACCTCCTGGCGGATTATCTCCTCCGGGAAGATCGCCGCGAGCGCCTCCGGCCCCACCGGCTTCCGGGTCGCAGGGTCGAGCGGCGGATCCAGCGCGAACGGCAGGTCCGCGACCAGGTTGTACCAGCTCTCCGGCAGCTCCCGCTCGTCGAGGAGAAACTTCGTCTGCTCCATCCCACCACCTCCGTCGTACGTCCGGTCCGGCTGAGCTTAGCCGTGCCCAGAGGGGCTGTCAAACCTGCGCGGGAGGGTATGCACCGCGAGAGCCTGCCGGCCGCTGGTGCGGGCCCGGACCAGGATCTCCCTGCCGCGGTGGGTCTGGTACACCCGGTAGTAGATGGGCCTGCCGTCCAGGGTGACGAGGAAGACGCGCCTCCCCCGAGGGACCACGTAACCGAGCGTGAGGTGCTTGAGGTGGACACGCGGCCTGACGACGGTGCGGTAGGTCCCGCCTCCGGCGGTGGCCGCAACGGAGATCGAACCGCGCCCCAGCTTTATGTTCTTCCCGGAGATCCTGTGCTGCCCGGGCGGGAGCTGCGGGATGACCGCGAGGCGTTCCCTTCCCATGTCGGGGATCACGCCGAGCTGCTGGTGGACGACGGGCCAGATGGTCCCGTAGGTGCCCCACGCCTGCATGACCTGCGCGCGCTCGTTGAAAGGCTCGTCGATGGAACGCCCGTAGTCCGGGGAGGGGGCTATCTCGGGCATCGCGCCGGGCTGCTCGTCGGGGATGAGCTGCAGGGCCGCGTTGTCGTCGGTGTAGCGACGCTGCTCTCCGAGCCTGCCATAGTTCCCCTCGCCGACGGCCATGATCGCGGTGTTGAGCGTGAAGGTCTGGCGGTTCGGGGTGGCGGGCGGCGGGGCCGGGTCGCAACCGGAGTAGCCCTGGACGTAGAGTCCGAAGCGGCCCGTGTAGCAGTGCTCCTGGCGCAGCCCGAGTGCCTTCCGGGCGTGAGACGGGGTGGCGAGCCCGTACAGTGGTCTTCCACCGGGGTAGAGCTCGGCCTCCATCGGGGTGACCCCGATCCACCACCGCTGCTCGAGTTTCTTGTTGCCGGGGTCCCTGAGCGAGTCGGCGTACTGCGGGATGTTCGCCATCCACCACGCCTTCTCGAAGCGGCTGCGCATCGAACTCGCCTTTGCGAGCGCCCATCGGACGGTCTTCTCATCCCCCTTGCTCCTCGCCATGTCGGCGAGGTCGTAGAGCCCACGGAGGGTGTAGACGGCGACGTCGAGCTTCTCCTGCCCGAGCCCCGAAGCCTCGACGTTGCCCGCCCCCTCGGGCCAGAGGTCGCCGTCCCTGTCCTGCCGGCGGAAGATGTAGCGTAGGTTCTTCCTGACGAACGGGTACATCTCGTCGCGGAAGCGGTTGCCCCCGGTCCAGCGCCACACCAGGGCGACCGCGCTTGGGAACTTGGCGGTCTCGTCTATGTCCCCGTCGTCGGAGTTGAGCCCGAAGTAGACCGACCCGTCGGTGACGGTCTCGTGAACCACCTTGCCGCTGCCGCGGTTGGCGATCTCGCTGACCGCCTCGAGCGCCCGCAGATGATCCTCGGCGGTGGAGAACTGCCCGGCGGCGACGAGCGGAAAGGCGGTGTACTCGCCGTCGGTGGCGAACAGCCAGGGGTAGTCCGGGAACCCCGCGCCGACAAATCGTATCTTCTTGACCCTCCCGGCGGGCGGCGGGTACTCCTGGCCGGTGTGGGTGCGCCGAACCTCGAGGTTCCTGGCCTCCTGGGTAAGGTCGGCGAGGTTCTGCTTGCTCCAGCCCACGCTCTTCTGCAGCGTCCGGTCGCCGGGAATGCTGACCCTCGTCCGCGAGGCCAGCGCGAGACGTCGGGAGACTTTCTCGCGCAGCTCGCCCTGCGGGTCTGCGAGCACCCGCCGCTGCACCCGCAGCGCTTCTTTCGGCCCCGACTGGGAGCCGGTCACGGCGAACCAGACGGTCCTGGTGGAGTTCGCGGAAAGCTTCACCTCGTAGCGGAGCTCCCCGCCCGCGCCCCTGCCGTAGGCGGTGTCGTCGCAGCGGGCCGGAGCGCTCGCGGGGGAGGCCGGGCAGACGACCGGCGGGTCTTGCGGCCCGCGGAAGTTGTGCCCGGTTGCGTGTCCGGTAGGCTTGAGCGTGGAGCCCACGACGGCGGCCCAGTCGTGCGGGGCGGCGTTCTTTGCCGGCGGTCTCCCCTTCTCGCGGAAGACGAGGCGTCCATCCCGGTAGGAGGCGGAATCGCGGAGGTTGAAGGTCTTCTGGGAGGGTCTGGTCTCACCCCAGGGGTAGGCGCTCATCAGCTCGGAGTGGGCGTCTACCTCGATGGACACCCTGCGGGCAGAGCCCGTGTTCTTCAGCCTGAGCCCGAAGAGGGCCGTCCGGTGGCCGTCGGGTACGAAGTCGGTGCGGGTGATGCCGAGCCCGTCACGCCCGGGGAATCTCATCTTCACGTAGCCGTAGCCGCTGGTGAACTCCCGTGCGGGACCGAGCCAGCGACCGTCGATGCCGAACCAGATGCCGTCGAGGAGCTTTATCGGGGGGCTCCAGATGCCGCCCATCTCACCGCGGGTGTGGAAGCCCATCGCCGGGAAGAGCCCGTCCTCGGTACCGACGACGTAGGCCCTGTCCCCGGCCACGACGTAGCGCCGGTCCTCGAGCCTGCTATCTACCGAGAGCGTGGGGGAGCTCGTGTGATGGGTGGTTCGGGCCGCAGCGGGAAGCGCGGAGCAGAGAGCAAAGAGCAAAATCACCACAACAGACCAGCGACGAACCGCCACCCGCATCCTCGCCCCCTCTTCCCGACTCCTTTCCCACACCGGAGCATACAGCCCTCCGGGGAAGGGATCAAGCGTCATCCGAAGGCGAGCACGATTATCCCACCGACCATAAGCCCGGCGGCGAAAAGACGCCTCTCCACCCCTCCCTCGGACAGGAGCCTCCCCCCCATCACCGTTCCGATGAGGATCCCAACCTCCCGCACCGGCGCGATCCTGCTGACCGGCGTGAAGACCATCGCCGTGAGCACCAGGAGATAAGCGAGCGGGGAGAGGACCGCCACACCGATGGCCTCCGCCCGGTGCTCGCGCCAGGTGCGACCGACCTCCTGTCTCTCACGCAGGGCGAGCGGGGTGAGCAGGGCGCTCTCCACGAACAGGGACGCCCAGTAATAGAGCAGGGGGGCAAGCGCGAGGTCGCTCACGGCGTACTTGTCCCACAAAGTGTAGGCGGCGATGAGGATGCCGGTGAGAATTCCGTAGACGACGCCCGCACGCCCGCTCTTTCCACCTCTCCCTACACCCGGCTCACGCGCCAGCAGGAACACACCGGCCGTTATCGCGAAGACCCCGCCCACGCCGAGGGGCCCGAGGCGTTCTCCGAAGACGATCGTCGCGGCGAAGCTCGAGAGCAGGGGTCCCGTGCCGCGCGCGAGGGGGTAGACGACCGAGAGGTCCCCGCTCCCGTAGCCTCTCTGCAGGCAGAGGAAGTAGGCGGCGTGCAGGATGCCGGTTCCGATCATGAACAGGGCTCCGATCTTTTCCACGTCGCCCCCTGCTCCGCGCAGCACGAAGATGGCGGCTACCGGGGTGTAGATTAGGGTGGAAAGCACGCTATAGAGCCAGACGAAGGGCACACCGTCCTCTCCGGAGCGCTTGGCCAGAAGGTTCCAGGTGGCGTGAATGAGCCCCGAGCAGACGACGAGAACCAGAGCGAGGATGGTCATCTATCCATCAGCCATGAGGTAACGGTCGAGAAAGGAGGCTATCCTGGGGTAGGCGTCGAGGCGGTTCTTGAGTTTGGCGAGCCCGTGCCCCTCGTCCTCGTAGAGGAGGCACTCGACCACCCCGCCGTTCTCTTTCACCCTCGCCGCTATCTGCTCGGCCTCCCCCACCGGCACGCGGGGATCGTTCCTGCCGTGGATCACCATGAGCGGGGCTCTTATCCTGCCGGCCTTGTGTATGGGGCTTATGGACTCCAGGAAGTCGCGGTCACGCTCGAGGGAGCCGTACTCCCGCTCCCTGAGCGCCCGGCGGTAGCTGCCGGTGTTCTCCAGAAAGGTGACGAGGTTGGCGATCCCGACGATGTCCACCCCTGCGTCCCAAAGCTCCGGATATTCCGTCAGCGCGGCGAGGACCATGAACCCGCCGTAAGAGCCGCCCATCACGGCTATCCTCTCGTGACCGTTCTCCCTGAGCCAGTACGCAGCGTGCGCGAGGTCGGCGACCGAATCCATCCGCCTCTCCACGTCGTCGAGCCGGGTGTAGGATTTGCCGTAGCCGGTCGAGCCGCGGACGTTGGGTGCGAAGACCGCGTACCCGCGGTGCACGAAGTACTGGGTCACGGGCGCGAAGGCGGGGCGCGCCTGCGACTCGGGGCCGCCGTGGACGTTGACGACGACCGGGACTCCATCCTCTTTCGGCTCGTAGAAGAAGGCCGGGATCTCACGCCCGTCGAAGGTCGGGTAGCGCACGAGCCGGGGCCTAACGAAGCTCCCGCGCGGTATCCCGGCGAGGGATGAGCGTGTGACGCGCCGCACCTCGCCGTCGGGGAGCTCGGCGACCCACACGTCGGGGGTGCGGTCCGGACCGGTGAGGGTGAGGGCGAGGTGGCCGGAGCCCGGTGAGAAGGCGAGCCCCCCGAAGATACCCCCGGGAAGGGCGGGGCCCTTCATCCTTTCGCCCTCCCCGTCGAACAGCAAGAGCTCCGAGTAGCCCCCGACGTTGCGCACCGCGGCGACGTAGCGGCCATCCCTCGCAACCTCGACCTCCTCCACGTCCCACTCGTCCGGGGTGAGATACTCGAGGTCGAGCGTCTCGAGATCCAACCTGGCAAGCCTCAAAAACTCCGCCCCGAGGTCGGTGGCCAGATATATGGACCGACCGTCGGCCGAGAAGACGGGCGAGACGAACCGGGCCTCGCCCTCGTGCGGGGTGAGAAGGCGCGCTTTGCCGTCGCCGGGATCCAGCAGGTAGAGGTCGCCGTCAACGTTGGAGTGATGTCGCGAGACGAGGAGCACCCCGCCATCGGGCGAGAAGCCGGCGACTCCGTGGTACCCGGAGACCTCCCAGACCATCTCCGGCTCCCCGTCGAGGCGCTGCACGTAGACGTCGAAGTCGGTGCCGTTGCGCCGGGTCGCGGTGTAGGCGATGCAACTCCCGTCCGGAGAGAACCCCCCGAAGTTGTGGATCGCCTGCGGCATCCGCGTCAGATCCCTCTCCTCCCCACCCTCGAGCACGAAGAGCTGCATCCGCTCGTTCCCCCCGGCGTCCATCTCGAACACGATGTGCCCGTCCACCGGCGAGTACTCAGCCCGCACGACCCGTTCCTCGAAGAACGTCCGCTGCTCCGGCCAGCCGCCCTCGACCCCGACCTCCCAGAGCTGCGGCACCCCCGTGACTTCGGTCAGGAAAGAGAGCGAGCGCCCGTCCGGCGCCCAGGACGCACCGTAGGAACTTCTTGTCTTCAAATATCTCGAAAACGAATATTCGGGAAACTTTCCAGCCACGACTTCCTCCTCCAGTACGCCCGTAGCCGGACACAAAGCATACATCCTCATGAAAACCGCAGCAAAAGCGCGGCTTTCGCACCGAATGTTTCCAGAATAACATCCTCTCAACATGCATCTTTGGAGATTTTAGTTTCAAGATGACTGTGAGGTTTTTCACGAACACTCCCGGGGGCAGCTTGCGCGGGGGCGGCTTTCTGTTATTCTCTCGCACCGTTGTTGTTGTGAAGGCAAATCTGGAGGGGGCTTCCTTGAAGTCTTTACTCAAGATGCTGTTTGTTGCCGGTGTTCTGGCGCTATCGGTAGCGTTCGTCCAGAAGGACGCGCAGGCCGAGCCTCTGGTGGCCAGCTGGTACGGCCCTGGCTTCCAGGGCGCGCTCACGGCGAGCGGTCAGCCGTTCAACATGTACGACTACACCGCCGCCTCCCCGTACCTGCCGTTCGGCACCAAGCTCAGGGTCTGCTACGATGGGTGCGTGGTGGTCACGGTCAACGACCGGGGGCCGTACGTGGCGGGCAGGCAGCTCGACCTCTCCTACGCCGCCGCCCAGGCCATCGGGCTCTACGGCGTAGGCACCGTTGACGCGACGATCGTCGGCAGCGGCAGCGGTTACTACAGCCCGTACTACTACGGCTACGGCTACTACTAAGCCGATCTGGAAGCGCCGCGAGAACGGCACGGGTGAGATCGGGGCCTCTCCGGAGGCCCCGATTTTTGTGTCCCATTACCCAGGTCGGCCTCCCATGTATTAGGATTAGTGCCGGGATGATCCTGCGAGAGCTCGAAAAGACGCCACTTTTTAGTCCCCTCGAGCCCAAGGAGCTCGAGGAGTTCGCACGCGTCTGCGAGGAGGTGGTCTATCCAGCGGGGGATGTCCTGATCCAGGAGGGCAGGCCCCACGAGAACCTCTTCGTTCTGCTCTCGGGTGAGGTGGAGGTTCTCAAGCGGGTGCCGGGGAGCAGGCCCAGGGTGCTCGCGAGCATCGATGCTGGCAGGGAACGGGCCGTCGTCGGGGAGGTCGGACTGCTGGCGGAGAACGCGGCTACCGCGACCGTACGGGCCCGGACGAAGGTGGAGGCGATAAGGATACCGCGCGCGAAGTTCCGGCGGATGATCTCCGGCGGGAATCCGGCCGCCTACAAGCTCTCCTACGAAGTTGCGCGCACGCTGGCCCGGCGCCTGTCACGGCTAGACGAAGAGGTCGCGCACACGGCGCGCGAGCTCGAAGGTGGAGGAGACGTGGACCTCGAAGCGTTCCGCGACAGGTTGATGACCGAATGGTCCGCGTGAGTGACAAATGAGTGAGACCCTGCTGGAGACACTGGAGCCGTTCACGAGGCTCGAGCCGGGAGAGCTGGAACAGATCCGGAGGATAGCGCGCCCGGTCGAGTTCGGGCCCGGAAGCACCCTGATACGAGAAGGGGAGCCTTGCCGGGCGCTCTACGTGCTCGCCTCCGGAACCGTCGAGGTGCGCAAGAAGATCCTTCCGGGCAGCACCCGCCAGCTCGCCGTCCTCAAGGCCCCGACCGTGGTGGGTGAGGTGGGGCTCCTCGCCGGAGGAGTGCGGTCCACGGCTCTCGTGCGGGCGCGAACCAGGACACGAGGGTACGAGATCCCGCGCGAGGCCTTCGTCGGGCTCGTCGAGGAAGGCTCGCTCGCCGCCCTCAAGGTAGTCTACGAGCTGGGGCGGCTTCTCGCCGAGCGCATGGCGAAGACCGACGATACCATCGCGCAGCTCGTGACCAGGCTGGAGGAGGGCGGCGAAACCCAGGGCCCGGAGATCTTCCGGGACACCATGATGCAGGAGTGGGGCTCCTGAGCTACTCTTTTATAGATTCCAGCAACAGATCCCCGGTCTCCCGGACGTGGCGGGCGAGGAGGGCGAGCGCGGCCTCCTCATCACCCCGTCGGCAGAGTTCGAGCAGCTCGTAGTGCTCCCGCTGGGGCTTCTCGTAGTCCGAAAGAGCCAGGTGCATCCTGATGTAGCGCTCGAAGGCCACGTGCTGCATCCGGATGATCTCCATGAGCCGCGGCCTTCCGGCCGGGGCGAAGAGCGTGGCGTGAAAGCGCCAGTTCAGCTCCCCCCAGCGTGAGATGAGATCTTCTTCCTCGTCTATCTGGCGCAGGATGTCCTCCGCGCGGGCGAACTCCTCCTCCCCCAGCCTGGGGAAGGCCTTCCCCAGCGCCACGGGCTCGAGCATCTCCCGGATCTCGGTTATCTCCTCGACCTCGAGCCGCGAGAGTCGGGAGACGACCGCGCCGCGGTGCGGGTAGAAGGAGACGAGCCCCTCGCCCTCCAGCTGCCTGAGCGCCTCGCGCACCGGAATCTTGCTGACCCCGAAGCGGCGGGCGATCTCCTCCTGCCGCAAAGGTGTACCACCCGCAAGCACGCCGCTGAGTATGGCGTCGCGCAGCCCGGCGGCGACCATGTCCTGCGCCGTGCGGTATCCCCTGCCCGCTCTTCCAGCGAGATCTTCCAGAGTGCATCCTCTCCAGGCGCCCTCCCGGCGCTCTAGAACCTCTCCACGACGGTCTTGGGAAGCATGTGCTGCTGCAGGTAGTCCGGGCCGCCGGCCTTCGAGTCGGTTCCCGAGAGCCCGAAGCCGCCGAAGGGTTGCACGCCGACCAGGGCGCCGGTGATGTGCCGGTTGAAGTAGAGGTTGCCGACGTGGAACTCGTGCCGGGCCCTCTCCAGGTGCTCCCGGTCGTTCGAGTAGAGGCCTCCGGTGAGCCCGTAGGGGGAGTCGTTGGCTATCGCCAGGGCGTCCTCGAAGTCGCGGGCCTTTATGAACGCGAGGACGGGGCCGAAGATCTCCTCCTGCGCTATCCTCGCTTTGGGGTCCACGCCGGCGTAGACCGTCGGCGTCACGAAGTAGCCGTCCTTCGGGTCGCCGGGGTCCTCACCCAGGACCCGCTCGCCCTCCTCCCGTCCGACCTCGATGTAGCCCGAGACCTTCTCGAACTGCGGCTCGCTGATCAGCGGCCCGACGAAGACCTCGGGTCCCTCGGGAGCACCGACGCGGAGCGCCCGAGCCTTCTCGACGACCCTCCGCAGGACCTCGTCGTAGACGTCGGCGTGGACTATGGCGCGGCTCGCGGCCGAGCACTTCTGACCCGCGTACCCGTAGGCGCTCCTCACGATGTCCGAGGACGCGGCCTCGAGGTCGGCGGAGTCGTCGATTATCATCGCGTCCTTGCCGCCCATCTCGGCGATCACGCGCTTTATCCACTTCTGCCCGTTGGGTTTCGCGGCGAGCTCGTTGATCCTGAGGCCCGTCCGCATCGAGCCGGTGAACGAGATGAAGCGGGTCCTGGGGTCGGAGACCAGGTAGTCGCCTATCTCGGAGCCGTACCCGGCGCAGAAGTTGAGCACCCCCTCGGGCAGCCCGGCTTCGAAGAAGATCTCTGCGACCTTCGCCCCGATCACGCTGGTGAACTCGGAGGGCTTCATGACGATGGTGTTGCCGGTGACGATGGCCGCCGAGGACATCCCGGTGAGGATCGCCGTCGGGAAGTTCCACGGGGCGATGATGACCCCCACCCCCATCGGCTGGTAGAAGTAGCGGCTCTCTTCACCAGCGACCGAGTGCACCTCCGCCCCGTCCTTCAGGCGCAGCATCTCGCGGGCGTAGTACTCGAGGAAGTCTATGGCCTCCGAGACCTGGGCGTCGGCCTCGGGCCACGGCTTCCCGCCCTCGTAGACCTCCCAGGCGATCATCTCCGCCTTCCTGCGGCGCATGATGGCGGCGGCGCGCAGCAGGATGCGCGCCCTGGCCTCCGGAGCGGTGCGGCTCCAGTCCGAGAAGGCCCGCGTCGCGGCATCGAGCGCTAGGCTGGCCTCCCGCTCGGTCGCCCGGGCCACGCGGCCCACGACCTGCTGCGGTCGCGCGGGGTTTACCGAGACGATCTCACCCTCGGTCTCTACCTCCTTACCCCCGATGATCAGAGGATAGCTCCTGCCGAGCTCTCCTCCCACCTTCTCGAGCGCGGCGCGCACCCTCTTTACGTTCTCCTGGTCGTTCCAGTCGAGGTAAGGCTCGTTTCTGAAGGGCGGAAGTCCCATGTCTCTCCTCCTGTCTCAGTGTCCGGCGGCCCTCTTCAATGCACCGCCCACACTCTGAAGTACGTCCAACGTGACGTACCCCGCTATCTTCGGGTTCTCCTTGAGGCGCCGGGTGGAGTACTCGTACCACTGCTCGCCGTAGGGCACGTAGACGCGCACCTTGTGACCGTCCCGGACGAGTATGCGCCTGAGCTCCTCGTCCACACCGAGGAGCATCTGGAACTCGTAGCGGTCCTTCGAAACCCCGAGCTGGTGGACGAGGCGCAGCGCGTGCCAGACCAGGTACTCGTCGTGGGTGGCCACCCCGACGTAGCAGCCGCCGCGCAGCAGCTCCTCGAGCAAAAACACGTAGTTCTGACGCACGGTGTCGTAGTCCTTGTAGGCGATCTCGCGCGGCTCGTCGTAGATGCCCTTGCACAGCCGGACCGAGACGCCGGCCTCAACCAGGCGCTGCACGTCGTCTATGCTGCGCCGCATGTACGCCTGGATTACGGCCCCCACGTTCTCATGCCGGGCGTGGGTGTCGAGCACCATCCGGATCGTCTTCTCGGTGTAGGGCGAGTCCTCCATGTCCACCCGCACGAAGCGGCCCCGCTCTCCGGCGTACTCCACGAGCTCTTCCAGGTTCGCCCGGCAGAGCTCCTCGTCGAGCGCGAGCCCGAGGGCGGTGAGCTTGACCGAGATGCCGCTCTCGAGGCCGTTTCTCTCCAGGGTGTCGACCACGCGTTTGTACTCCGCGAGCGTGGCGGAGGCCTGGGCCTTGTCGGTCGTGCTCTCGCCGAGCACGTCCACCGTCGCCACGCACCCCTCGGAGTTGAGCGCCCTTATGACGCCCACGGCATCTTCCAGGCGGGTCCCGGCGATGTAGCGGCTTGAGACCCTGCGCACGATGGGACGCGGTATCACCGGAACCGCACCGGCCATCACCCTGTCGAAGAGCCCCACCTCACCTCCCCCGTTCTCTAGCGGTCCACCGGCGCTCGCGATGGGCCGGCCTCCCGGTTTCTCTTACCGAAATACCACGTGAGCGCGTAGGCGACCAGCACGACACCTATGCTGAGCAGGGTCAGGAGGAGTTGCGAGCGGGTGTCGGCGTTGATGCCCACGGCGACGATGACCACGACGAAGACGCCTATGGTGAGCCAGGTCAGGTAGGGGTAGAGCCACATCTTTATGGCGAGCCTCTCGGGATTCTCCCGCTCTATGCGCCGCCTGAGCCTGAGCTCGGAGATGGCGATGAGGAGGTAAACGAAGAGCGCGACCGCCCCGGAGGTGTTGAGCAGGAATGTGAAAACGGCGTTCGGAGCGTAGAAGGCCGCGATGACCGAGAGGTACCCGACCGCCGTGCTTATGAGTATCGACCACACCGGCACGCCGCGTCCGTTGACCCGCAGGAAAGCCTTCGGGGCGTCCCCACGCCGGGCGATGGCGTTGAGCATCCTCGAGCAGGTGTAGAGGCCGGAGTTCAGGCAGGAGAGTACCGCGACCAGCACGACGACGCTCATTATCGTGGCGGCGCCGGGGAAGTTGATCTGCTCGAGCGCCGCCACGAACGGCCCGCGGGTCTGTCCCCTGGGCTCGAGCGCCGGGTCGTTCCACGGCACTATGGTCACGATCAGGAAGATCGAGAGCACGTAGAAGAGCATGACCCGCCAGATGACCGAGTTCGTCGCCCGCGCCACGCTGCGCTCGGGCTCCCGCGACTCGGCCGCAGCCAGCGTTACTATCTCGGCGCCGACGAACGAGAAGATCAGGGTAGTAACCCCGGCGAACATCACGAGCGCGCCGTGGGGAAGGAACCCTCCGTGGGCCGTCAGGTTGGAAAAGTCGAGACCCGCCCCGGGCCAGAGCCCGAGTACATACAGCGCCCCGAGCGCGATGAACCCTATTATCGCGGCGACCTTGATCGAGGCGAACCAGAACTCGAACTCGCCGTAGGAGCCGACCGAGAACAGGTTGGTGCCGGTCAGAAGCAGCATCAGCACCAGCGAGATCAGCCACTGGTACTGCGAGGAGAGGTCGAAGAGCCCCTGGATGATCAAAGCACCCGCCTGCGCTTCCACCGCGAGTACGATGACCCAGAAATACCAGTAGAGCCACCCGACCGCAAAACCTGCCCAGTCCCCTAGAGAGATCCTGGCATACTCCGCGAACGAACCTATCTGCGGCGAGGCGACCGCCATCTCCCCGAGCATCCTCATCACCATCACGATGATCAAACCCGCTATCGCATAGGAGATGAACGCCGCCGGCCCCACCGTGCTTATGACCGCCCCGCTGCCCACGAAGAGCCCGGCCCCGATGACCCCGCCAAGCGAGATCATCGTCATGTGCCGCATCCTGAGCTGCTTCCGCAGCTCGGGAGCCTCTTCCCGACCCGTTCTGGTACCCGTGCTCTGTGCCAAAAGACTCCTCCTTTCTCGAACCCAACCCGGTCGTAACCCTCCCGCTGCAGCCCCTTATCCGGACAGTCAGTATAAAGTATACTTTCATCTTGATTCCAGAGCGGTGCGGCTGTATCGGTACGTGCTGCGGGTGAAAGATCGTTTAGCGAAAGCCGGAGGAGAGGGAATGGGAGAAGAGACGCGAGGTCTGGTCTCACGTCCGGTTCGCCGGGTAGCGTCGCGGGTTGGAGGAAGCAGGGTCGAGGGATCGCCCGGCGGGCATCTGCGCTCTACCAACCCGGCGCATCTTGATGAGGTGGTCGCGGAGGTTTCGCTCGGGGAAGCGGGCACGTTCGTCGCGGCGTGCCGGGCGGCGAGGGAGGCGCAGAGCGGGTGGGCTGAGGTGCCGGTCCCGGTGCGCTCGCGGGTGATACGTCGGATCGGGGATCTTATGATGGCCAACAAGGAGGCGCTGGCACGTCTGGTGACCCGTGAGATCGGCAAGCCCTACGCCGAGGCGCTCGGAGAGGTGCAGGAGATAATAGACACCTGCGACTTCTTCACCAGCGAGGGCAGGCGGCTCTACGGGCAGACCGTTCCCTCGGAGATGCCGGACAAGCAGCTGTTCACCTTCCGGGTGCCGGTCGGGGTCGCGGCGATCATCACCGCCGGCAACTTCCCGGTCGCCGTCCCCTCCTGGTACATCGTCCCGGCGCTTCTGTGCGGCAACGCGGTCGTCTGGAAGCCCGCCGAGTACTCCCCGGCGACCGCCGACGCCTTCTACGAGATCTTCACCCACGGCGGCCTGCCGGACGGGGTCCTCAACGTCGTGCAGGCCGAGGGGGCGATCGCCTTCGAGGGTCTCGAGCGGGCGCTCGAGGAGGGGCTCGTCGACAAGATCGGCTTCACCGGCTCCACGGAGGTCGGCAGGAGGATCGGCGAGCTCGCCGGGCGTCACCTGCAGACCCCCTGCCTCGAGCTCGGAGGGAAGAACCCGCTCGTCGTCATGCCCGACGCCCGGCTCGACCTCGCCGTCGAGGGTGCGCTCTTCTCGGGTTTCGGTACCGCCGGGCAGCGGTGCACCTCGCTCGGGACAGCCATCGTCCACGAGTCGGTGCACGACGAGTTCTTGAGGCGCCTTGCGGAGGCCGTCGGGGAGGCCAGGATAGGGGATCCGATGCAGGACGTGCTCTACGGCCCGATGCTCAGCGAGCGCTTCTACGAGCGTTTCCTGGGCTGGCTGGAGCTCACGAGAGACCACCACAGCCTGCACGGCTCGACCGGGACCGGCAGGATCACGAAGGAAAACCCGCGCGAGAACTTTGTCGGCGACCCGGAGGCGGGCCTCTACTGCCACCCGACCATAGTCGACGGCATCACTCCCGAGGACGAGCTCTACAGGACGGAGACCTTCGGCCCGATCGTCGGGGTCGCGAAGTTCTCGACCTTCGACGAGGCAGTGGAGCTCGCGAACGGCCACGGCTACGGGCTGTCGGCGTCCATCTACACCGAGAACGCCAGAGAGGCCCTGCGTTTCCGCGAGCGCATCTCGGCGGGGATGCTCAGCATCAACAACTCGACCAGCGGGGCCGAGGCGCACCTGCCCTTCGGCGGCAACGGCAAGAGTGGCAACGGCAGCCGCCTCTCCGGGATCTGGGTGCTCGACCAGTTCACCCGCTGGCAGTCGATGAACTGGGACTACTCCGGCAGGCTGCAGAAAGCACAGATGGATCTCATCGAGCTCCCCGCGGACGAGAATTTCCGCCTCGATCCTGAGGAGGATGGCGTTTGACCTCCCAAGACGTCATCGTCGTGGGTCTGGGGGCGATGGGAAGCGCCGTCGCCTTCCACCTGGCATCGCGCGGGCTGCGCGTGCTCGGCGTCGAGCAATACTCCCCGGCCCACGAGCGGGGCTCGAGCCACGGTCGCTCGCGCATCATCCGCCTCGCCTATTACGAATCCCCCGAGTACGTGCCGCTCTTGCTGCGGGCATGGGAGCTGTGGGAGGAGCTCGAGGAGAGGAGCGCGCGCAAGCTCCTCTCCCGGACCGGGGCCCTGATGGTCGGTTCTTCGGAGAGCGAACTCTTCCGCGGCAGCCTGCGCAGCGCCACCGAGCACGACCTGCCCCACGAAGTGCTCGACGCACAGGAGATCCGACGGCGCTTCCCGTCTCTCGATCCCCCTCCCGACACGTTAGCTCTCTACGAGGAGCGGGCCGGCTTCATCGTGCCCGAGGAGGGGGTGAAGGCCCATCTGCAACTCGCCGGATCCCTCGGAGCCGAGCTCCGTTTCGAAGAACGCCTCCTCTCCTGGGAAGAGAGGGATGGCGGCGTGCTCGTCGAAACCAGCCGGGGTTCCTACGGTGCCTCCCATCTCGTGCTCGCCCCCGGACCCTGGGCTCCACAGCTTCTCGGTGAGCTGGGTGGTTCGCTGTATGTCGAGCGGCAGGTGATGGTGTGGTTTTCGGCCTCCTGCGACGGGCTGCCGGTCATCATGTGGGAGGCCGATGACGGACGCATCTTCTACTGCATCCCGGAGGGTCCGGAGAGGATCAAGGCGGCGCTGCATCACGGAGGCAAAAGGACAACCCCGGAGACGCTGGACCGCCGGGTGCAGGAAGAGGACGTGGAGGCGATAAAGGGATATCTGAGGAAGTACGCCCCCGCCCTCGCAGGAGCCCTCGTAGAGAGCTCCGTGTGCATGTACACCAACAGCCCGGATCTTCACTTCGTGGTGGGGCCCCACCCGCGCCATCCACGGATCATCCTCGCCTGCGGTTTCTCCGGGCACGGCTACAAGTTCTGCGGGGTTATCGGGGAGGTCGTAGCCGACCTGGTGACCGAAGGCAGGACGGGTCATCCCATAAAACCCTTCTCCCCCGCCCGGCTCCAGCCTCAAGCCTGACGCCTTTTCACCCCCTCCTCGTCCCCCGGCGGTGTATGTTGTGGCGGAACGAAGGAGCACGCATGCAGGACGACAACGTCACGCTGACGGGCAGGCTCCCAGGAGTAGGGGAAGCAGAGGTCGGGCAGAAGAGAGGAGATGCGCCACTGGCATCCTGCGACGCCCGCCTCGCCAACTGAGGCGTACGGGACGAAAAGAAGGAGATAGGCCGGCCAGGCGGCAGGTAGGGGGAACCGGCCTATCCAACACCCCTGATACGCTCCAGACCCTCTCCAGGTTGCGAGCTCAGAGGGCCTTTCTGTAATTCTCCCGCGCCTCAATACGCCCGATCCAGGAGAACACCCGCGGCCATCCTTCCAGGGATAGCTCCCCGCTCTCCTCAAGCTCCCGCAGACGGACGAAGTTACCAGCATAGGCGATGTCCGCCAGCGAGAAGGATCCCGCCAGATATTCCCGTCCCTCCAGGCGCGCCTCCAGCTCCGAGAGATGATCCTTCAGCCTCCGCATCCCTTCCGCGATGCGCTCCTCCGGGAGGCCCCTCCGTCGTCCGGAGGCGGCCAGGAAGACCGCCGGGAAGAACTTCGCGTCGGCGAAGGCCATCCAGATCCTGGCTTGCGCCCTCGCCTTCGGGTCCCCGGGCATGAGCGGGGAATCTGGGAAGATTTCGTCGAGGTACTGGTTTATCACGTTGGACTCGTAGAGCGACTCGCCGTTCACGACGATCACGGGAACCTTCCCCGTGGGGCTCGCCTCCAGAAACTCCCTGCTCTTGTTCGCGAGGTCCACCTCGCGCGTCTCGAAATCCACGCCCTTCTCGTGCAGGACCATCCTGGTCCGCCGGGCGTAGGGTCAGGCCTGGGTGTTGTACAGTCGGATCTCCAACCTCTACACCTCCTGAAATATCGCCTTCGAAATGTTCACCCCAGTATACGGGCTGCCCCAAGTTTACCCCCACCCGCCCGTGGGAATGGAATCTTCCCATCGCTGTTCGTACCACTTCAGGAGGAGAGAGAAATTGGCCGGGAACCGGAGAAACCTCGCACGGATAATAGACTCCCTCCTCGAGAGGAGGGGGCCGCTCCTCTCCGCCTACCTGAACGTGAACGCCGAGGCCCCCGAGAACCAGGGGAGGGCCTACCTGGTCCGGCTGAGAGACGCCATGGACGACCTGGGCGCCCCTGAAGAGTTGCGGGAGAGGATCGGGGCCTCCCTCGAGGAGAAGACGCACCCCCGAGCGAGGACGCTCGCGATCTTCGGGGACGCGGACGGGTCCTTCGAGGTCTACCGGCTGCAGGTCGACCTGCCAGAGTCTTTCCGCTGGGGAGAGCCCGACGTCTCTCCGCTGGTGCTCGCGCTCGACGAGTACGAACCTTACGGCGCGGTGGTCCTCGACGCGGAGAGGTTCCGATTCTTTGTAGTCTCACCACTCGCCACGCCGGAGGCGGAACGGTCCGTGAAGGGCAACGGCTTCCTGGAGCTGGATATAAGGCCCAGCGAACCCTACCCCAGGAGCCACGGCTCGAGAGACGCTGACCCGGCGGGTCGCACGCAGCAGGAGCTGGCGCACCGCTACTACAAGGAGATGGGCGAGCTCGCCCGAGACGTCACCTTCCGCGAGGGGGTGCGGCGTTTGATCCTGGCCGGCCCTCAAGAGGTACGCTCGGGCTTCCGCGAGGCGATGCCCGGCGAGATTCAGGACAGAATCCTCGCCGAGGGGCACGTAGACCTCGGAGCCCCTGAAGGAGAGCTGATCGAACTCCTCGAAGATCTCAGAAAACAGGCCGTCTTCGAGCACGACAAGGAACTGCTCGAAGAAGTCCGGGAAAACGGTGTGTGGGGCCTGGATGAGGTGCTGGATGCCCTGCAGGAGCAGAACAGGATCTATCACCTGATCGCACTCTGGGATATCGAGGGTGAGGTCCGCTGGTGCGACGACGACTCGCTCGCCATCCAGGACATCACCAGCGAGGAGTGCCCCTTCTGCGGCCGGAAGACCCGCATGCGGCCCACGAGAGACGCCCTCGTGGCCCTCGGCCGAAAACGGGGAGCCCAACTAGACCTTCTGCGCGGCGAGAACCAGAATACGACCCTGCTGCGGGAGGAGTTCGAGGGGATCGCCGGGCTCACCCGTTTCTGAGAGTCCCCCGGCGGCGAGATTGACCGTGGTTTGCCTCTCCTTTATGCTACCTGCATAAACGTTCGTACGTTTCTGGGTGGGACAAGGGGAGGTATGGGGGGTGTTCCAGCAGATACTCAACCCTACGGGCAACCTCGGGGCCACGGTCGCTCTGGCGCTGGTACCGCTGGTGGTTCTGTTGCTCCTGCTAGCCGTCTTCAGGGTTACGGCCTGGCTCTCGGTGATAATTGCCTCGGTGGTGACGTTCATAATCGCCGTGGTCGTCTGGCAGGCGCCGGTGGGCAGCGCGCTGCACGCCTACGCCTACGGAGCCGCCACGGGCGTCTGGTCCGTCGACTGGATCACGTTCTGGGGAGTCGTGATCTTCAACACCCTCGTCGTGACCGGCTCCTTCGAGAAGCTGCAGGGATGGCTCATCCAGCAGGCCACGGCCGACGTGCGGGTGCAGACGCTGCTCCTGGCCTGGGCGTTCGGGGCCCTGCTGGAAGGGCTCGTGGGCTTCGGGTACCCCTGGGCCCTCGTCGCCCCCATTCTCATCACGCTCGGGATCCGTGACCTCGACGCCATACGCGTCGCCGCGATAGCAAACAACGCCCCGGTCTCCTTCGGGGCCCTCGGGGTGCCGATCATCGCGCTCTCTACGGTGACCGGGCTGCCGCTTCTTGCGCTCTCCGCCTCGATCGGCAAGATCGTCGCGCTCCTGGCTCTCCTGCCGCCGTGGGTCCTGATCTACCTGGTCACCGGCAGACGCGGCCTCAGGGACGGCTGGCCGCTCGCGATCGTGGGCTCGCTCGCCTACATCGCCGGGCAGTATCCCACCTCGCAGTACCTCGGTCCTTACCTGCCGGACATCATCGGCTCGATCGTCTGCTTCGCCGCCCTTCTCGGCCTGCTCAAGGTCTGGCGACCCCGCACGGTGCTGGGATTCGGCGGGACGCCGGTCGAGGAGAACGCCGCCTACAGCGAGGCCTCCCGGGCCCCCGCCCTCAGCGGTGGGGAGCTCGCGAGGACTTTCGCACCGTTCATCATACTGCTCCTGGTCGTCGTGCTGTGGACCGGTCCCTGGTCGCCGCTTCCGGGAGTAAGCCTCTTCTCCGTCGAGGTGCAGGCCAGATCCGCCATAACGCACGAAGCCGTCTCCTCGGCATTCAACTTCGCCCCGTTCGTAGGCGGCACGGCGATACTCGTCTCCTGGATCATAATGCTCGCGGTACTCCGGCCCAGCGCCGCCGACCTGAGACAGGTCTTCTCGCGCACCTTCTCGCAGATGTGGGGCGCCCTGCTGGTGGGCATATTCATCTTCGGGCTCGCCTACGTGTTCATCTACTCCGGCATGGCGCCGTCCCTGGCCTACGGGTTCTCGCGCATCGGGCCGGCGTTCATAGTCCTCGCCCCGATACTCGGCTGGATCGGGGTCGCGCTTTCTGGCTCGAACACCTCGACGAATACAATGTTCGGCGCGGTGCAGGCCACGGCCGGAAAGCTCCTGGGCTTCCCTGTCCTCCTCGCCCCTTCCCTCGGCTCGGTCGGAGCCGAGGTCGGAAAACCCGTCGCCCCGCAGACTGCGAGCGTGGGCGTCTCCACGAGCCGCTTCGTCCGCAACGAGGGCGAGGTGATCCGGCACAACATGGGCTGGACCCTCATACTCCTGGGGTATCTGATCGTAGTCGGGCTCTTCTACTACTTCGTGCTGCCGGGCGTGATGAGGCTGTGAGGGGCTACCCTTCCCTCACGACCTCATCCAGCCTCTCCAGCACCCCCTCGTAGACGCGCCTTATCCCTGCCGGGGCGAAGATCCGCTCGAAGATGCCGGCCACTCCCCGCGCCCCGTCCCATTCCACGACGACCCGGACCCGGGTCCTGTCCTCACCCTGCGAGGAGAGACGCCAGGTGGTCACGAAAGAGGAACCCTCGTCGCTCTCTCTCAGCGTACTCCCCGGGTCCGGTTCCTCTACACGCATCCGGAACGGTCGCTCGCGCCCGGCCCGCAGCCGGTAGCGCACCACCGTTCCGGCGCCCCTCCCCCCTTCCTCGACGGCGTATTCCGAGAAGTTTTCGGTGAGTATGTGGGGGCGCTTCTCCTGGAAGTCCGAGATGAACTCGTAGACCCTCTGCTGTCCTGCGGAGACCGTCCTCTCGGCGGTAGCCTTCACGTGCGCCACTGGGGAGCACCTCCTCTTGAAGCTATCTTCCATGACCGGTCCAGGATCTTATACTCCATTACCCGCAAGAAGGTCTCCCGAACCCCGGGATCCTGGTAGAGTCTCTGTGTGGGAGGTTACGAAGAGATCTGGCAGCACTTCCGGCAGGCCGGAGAACTGGAGTTCGGCGGCCATACGGACCCTGCCTGGCGACACGGACACACCACCTCTGCCTCCTTCGTCGTGCGGGTGGACGCGAACGCTCTGTGCGATCGCCTGAAGCCGGTACGCGAGTTACTGCAGTGTTTCCCGTTCGTCTCCATGCACCCGGACGATCTCATGCACATAACGCTCCTCATGCTCGGCTTTCCGGTCTCGTCCCCCCGGAGCGGGGACGAGATCTCTCACGAGAAACTCCGGGAGCTGGAGGACAGGGCACGTAGCGCGCTCTCGGGGGCGTCCCCCTTCATAGTCCGGCTCTCCAACCTCAACGCCTTCCCCTCGGCGGTATTCGTCGAAACACACTCCGGGGGCAGGCTGGAACGGTTGCAGGAACTTCTGAGCACGGAGTGCGGGATGAAACGCCCTCTGGGCCCGCCGCATCTCACGCTGGCATACTTCCACGCCCCGGAGGGTTCGCCCGTGCCGGAGAGCCTCGTAGACGCCATCGGGGGCTTCCGGGACTGGTACGTCGGTGAGGTGTGGGTTGACCACGTCGAGCTGACCCTGCTCGACCTCAGATCCGCGCGTCCGGAACTCAGGTCCGCGGGCAGGGTGCCGCTCGCCGCCCGTTAGGTCCCGAGTGCGCGCAGCACCTTCGGCGGCAGGTGCCAGACGAGCACGCCCCTCCCGGCTTCTGGCCCCTCCTCGAACCTCACGAACAGGGCTCCGCCCTTCTTTATCCTCAACCGGGCGGGCTCCGCCCGTCCGAAGACCAGGTACCCGGCTACCGCGTGGATGTTTGGCCGGTGTCCGACAAGAACCATCGATCCCACCTCCTCCCGCTCCTTCAAGACGCCGAGCACCTCTTCTGGGGAACGGTCGGGTTCGAGCTCCGGGCACGCTTCCGGCGTCGGCCAGCCGTGTTCCGCCAGGATCTCCGCCGTCTGCCAAGCCCGCACGAACGGGCTGCTCAGCATGAGCCCGACCCCGGACACCAGCCTCGTGAGGCCCACGGCCGCCGCCTCGAACCTCCTGCGTCCCCCGGGCGTCAGGGGGCGTCCTGAGTCATCCGGCCACCGGGAAGCGTCCCTTCCGTGGGCGACGGCGTGGCGTACGAGGTAGACGTCCATCATGCTATCCTACCCCTCCCGCCCGCTGCATCTTCTCCATCTTCCGCACCAGCCGCTTCCAGCGCCCGCCCGCCAAGCGTCCGAGGGTCTCCGGGAGCGCGCCGCGCAGTTCCCCTGCCCTACGATCGCAGGAGCAGGCCACGTACCCTGCGACAAAGAGCGTCTGCGGGAGGAGGTCCCCGCCTCGCGAAGCGGGGATCCCCCGCATCTGCCGGGCGCAGACCACCGCGTCCTGATGCTCCCCGAGCACATCCTGCACCTCCTTGAGCCGCCTCAAGTACTTCCTCGCGGGCCCGCCGTACACCGGGACGAAAAACTCCAGCGCGTAGCGCAGCCTCCGGACACGCCTGCGCAGCCGGTGGTGATCCCCGGCGGAAGGACCGGCGCCGAGCCTCTCTTGTGCCCTGCACACCCTACGGTACAGCGCCTTCAAGATCTCCGGGGCTACCTCCAGCAGCGGGCGGCGCGCCGCCACCGAACTCGTGGGGCCGGCGCGCAGCAGATCAGCGAAGGTCTCGACGAAGCGGGCGTAGCGCCGGGAGTTGAGCGCGCGGAGCAGCTCGGAGCGAGCCTTCTCCCTGCGCCTTTCGAGCACGCCGCGCAGCTCCGATATAGCCCCTTCCACTTCCCGAAAGCCATCCGGAGACAGCTCCTTGAGTCTCTCCAGCTGCACGTCGAGATCGCGCACCTCACCAAGGAAGTCCAGGATCCATCTGATGTCCTCCTCCATCGCCCTCAACCGCACCGGCAGAGCCCTGTCGAAGATCCTGATCGCCGCCCTCACCCTCCTGCCCGCGACCCGCATGTCGTGCAGCTCCTCCGGATCCTCCCCGAGCCGGACTCCACCCTCGTGGGAGAGGAACCTGGCAAAGTGGACCCGCAGCACGGCGAACGCAGCCTCACCGGCGGTCGAATCCATGCCGAAGACCCGGGGCCCGAACTCCGGCGGTCCCGGAGCCTCCAGCCCCACGGCGGACAGACCGACCCGGAACTTCGAAGCCATGGCGGGCTCGAGGCAGCAGCCTTCCCGGAGATCTCTCACGAAGGGTTCGATCACGGGGAGGGCATCGTCTTCGGTCTCGACTTCGACCCGCGACATCTCCGCGGCCACCCCACCGCCGGGCGAGATCACCCGGGTTTCGTCTAGCACCACCTCACCAAACCGCACATCCCCCCGACGCAGGGCGTACACGCGCCGCCGGGTCCTGGCTTCGAACAAGGGTCTCAGCCCCCTCGGCCCCGCCAGGTTCCCGACCCGCTCGCCCACCGGCCCCACCCCCTTGCGCAGCCCGCCATCCAGCGGTTCGGAGATCTCCCGCCTTCGTCTGAGACCGGATCCATCGCCGGGGGTGAGGGCCTTCATCGTCGCCTCGGCCCCACCGTCCCCGAAACGGCGCACGCGCACCGCGTACCCGGCCCGGAAGATGCGCCAGCCAGCGGTGTCGTAGTAGGTGTCGGTCAGCTCCCGCTCACCTTCAGAAACCACCGTCAGCGCCCCTCGCGAGCCAGACTCCTCGAGCCAGCGGGTCACCGCCTCCAGTCCGGTGGCGTCGAACTGCCACTCCACCTCCCGATGGTCACCCATCACGCGATCAGCCGGGGTCCGATAGCAGGATCGCCTGGCTGTCCAGCAGTTCCTCTCCTTCCCCCGGGCGCAGGCGCTTGAAGGTTCCATCGGGCCTCATCTCCCAGGCGTTCGCCGTATCGGAGAGCTGGAGGTCCAGGATGCGCCTGACGCGCCTGCGGTGCCGCTCCTCCCTGAGCGGGAAGACCTGCTCGACGCGCCGGTCGAGGTTGCGTTGCATCATATCCGCGCTGCCGAGCAGCAGCTTCTCGTCCTCCCCCTCGCCGAAGGCGAAGACCCGGGCGTGCTCCAGGAAGCGCCCGACTATGGAAACCACCCGGATGTTCTCGCTCACACCCTCTATCCCCGGCCGCAGGCAGCAGATGCCACGTACGATGAGATCGACCCTCACCCCGGCCTGCGAAGCCCGGTAGAGGGCCTCGATGATCTGCGGGTCGGTGAGCGAGTTCATCTTCCAGGTGATGCGGGCCGCTCCGCCGCCCCTGGCGCGTTCGATCTGCTCCTCCACAAGCCGCATCATCCCTTCCCGCAGCGTCAGCGGGGCCACGAGCAGGGTGTTGTACTCCCGCTGCGAGGAGTATCCGGTGAGGTAGTTGAAGAGATCCGAGGCGTCCTCGCAGAGCCCGGGATCGTCGGTGAAGTAGGAGAAGTCGGTGTAGACCCTGGCGGTCGAGGGGTTGTAGTTGCCGGTACCGAGGTGAACGTAGCGCCTGAGACCCTGTCCCTCCCTCCTGACCACCAGACATACCTTCGCGTGAGTCTTCAGACCCACAAGCCCGTAGGCCACGTGGACCCCCCGGGCCTCGAGCTGGCGGGCCCAGGTTATGTTGGGCTCCTCGTCGAAGCGAGCCTTGAGCTCCACCAGCACGGCGACCTGCGTCTGCTCGTCGCGCGCGCTCTCGAGCGCCTCCACTATAGGCGAGTTCGCTCCCACCCGGTAGAGGGTCTGCTTTATCGCGAGCACGTTCGGGTCCTCGGCCGCGGCCCGGACGAACTCCACGACCGGGGCGAAAGAGTCGTAAGGATGGTAGAGCAGGATGTCCCCCTGGCGGATCGCCGAGGTGATGGAGCTGGCGCTGCGGATCGCGTCGGGCACCCGGGGAGCTATGGGCGGGTAGAGCAGATCCGCGCGTTCGAGGTGTACGAGCTTGTCAAAATCTCCCAGACCTATCGGCTCCGGGACCGCGTACACCGACTGGCGGTCTATCCTCAGGTTGATCGCAAGCCATTCCCTGAGCTCCTCTGGCATCTCCTCGGTCACGACCAGCCGCACGCTCTGGCCGAACCAGCGTCCTTCAAGCTCGTCCTCTATGGCCTGCAGGAGGTCCGCGGCCTCGTCCTCCTCGATCACGAAATCCGCGTTGCGCGTCACCTGGAAGACGTAACTGGCAGCCACCTTCTTGCCGGGGAAAAGCTCCTCCAGGTTCGCCGCTATGACCTCCTCTACACGCACGAGCCGGATCTCGGGTCTCCTGCCGTTCTGGACCAACTCCTCCCCGGAGAGCCGCATGAAGCGGTCTATCGTCGTGGGCACCTTCAGCCGGGCCATCACCCGTCGCCCTTCATCCTCGATCACGACCAGCAGATTAAGCGAGAGGTTGGAGATGTGCGGGAAAGGATGTGCTGGATCTATCGCGAGCGGTGTCAGGACCGGGAAGATGTCCCTGACGAACCTCTCCTTGAGCTCCTGCTTCTCGGCCTTGCGCAGCCTGGCGTAGGGAACGAGGTTTATCCCCTCCCTGCGCAGCGCCGGCAGGAGCACCCTCTCGAGCACCTCCCGCTGCTCGGCCATGAAACTCCTGGTGTGCTCATGGATGCGTGCGAGCTGCTCCTCCGGAGTCATGCCGTCCGGCACCGGGTTGGGCAGTTCCGCAGCGACCTGCTGCTGCAGCCCCGAGACCCGGATCATGAAAAACTCGTCGAGATTCGTCGCAGAGATCGCCACGAAGCGCACCCGCTCCAGGAGCGGATGCCGTTCGTCCCACGCCTGCGCCAGCACCCGCTCGTTGAAAGAGAGCCAGGAGAGCTCCCGGTTGACGTAAAGCGAAGGGTCGGAGAGGTTAACCTTCCGCTCTTCTCCACCCATCGTCCCGGTCAAGACTTCACCTCCTCCGGGTTGACATCCCCCGCAAGGGCGAGCAGTGCACCCTCCCTCAGACCCCCGCGAACGACCCTCATCTCCGGCCTGCCGAAGTGCTCCAGGATCGCCGTGAAGGTCGTCACCGCCGCCGGCAGCACCCGCGCCCGCTCCGGCGTGAGCCCGTGCTCGCGCGCGAGCACGGCCGAAGGAACCTTCGTGATCTCCTGCACGAGATTCCTGAGCCGTTCGACCGTCAGCCTCTCCCTGGTTATCTTGAGGATCGCCCGTGCCGAACCTCCGACGGCCAAGACCGTCACCCGCGGCGCGAGGCTCCACCCCGGCATCATCCCTCTGACGTGCTCCTCCAGAGCCCGCAGTTCCTTTTTTCCGGCCGGATCACCACCCACGAAGCACTCCGTGGTGCGGTTGGAACCGAGCGGCAGCGAGACCTCCATGAGCGGACCGCGGCAGGCATCACCGAATATGAGCTGTGCGGAACCCCCGCCGAGGTCCACGACGAGCGCCGGCCCCTCCAGCGAGTTTCCAGCCGCCGAGACCGCCCCCCTGAAACCCAGCTCCGCCTCCTCCTCCCCTGAGATGAGATGCATCTTCAAGCCGGTCAGCTCACGTACCCGCTCGCCGAGCTCGTAGCCGTTCTCAGCGTCCCGGACGGCGCTGGTGGCAAGGATGAGCGATTCCGACGCCCCGTTCATCGCAGCCATCCGGGCGAAGAGGCCTATCACCTCTGCCGCCAGGGAGAGCCGCTCCGGCTTGATGCGGCCGGTCCTGGCCACTCCATCGCCGAGCCGGGCGGAGATCTTCTCCCCTGCCACCGGAATGACCTGCCCACCCTCCACCTCCCCAACCAGCAGGTGTATGGTGTTCGATCCAACGTCTATGACCGAATGACGGCTCAAGGCCCCTCCACGCCGTTGTGAGCACCGTGCCTATCATACCGCCCCCATCCGGTGCAGGGTATGGGCAGACTGCTCGAAGTCATCCCCTACCATGAAGCAGTCGGCGTCCGGCAGTTGCTAAAAAACCACTCCCTTGGCCCGGGCTATCGCGTCGGCGAGCTCATCCGGACGATGTGAGCCCACCAGCACTTCCCGTCCGTCTTCGAGCGTGATCCTGACCCCCCTGTCGCCCGAGACGGTGTACGCCCGGCCGCCGGGGCACCAGCGGATACCCCACCCGCCATAATCGGCCAGCGGCCGGTACCTGACTACCTGCCAGGAGGTTATCTCCCGGATGGGGATCCGGCGCCGCAACAGAGGCCGGAACCGGATCTCCAGACCCTCAGGCCCCACCCTCACCGAGAGCCGCGCGGCGGCAAGCAGAGAGGTGACAGCAGTGCAGGAGAGTCCCTCCACGAGGACCCGCTTCCTGCCGCCGGCCCGCCACCACAGCACGTGGAAGGCCGCTCCCGATGCCAGGGCCACCCGGAGAAGCCGGTTCCGCCACGCCCACTGCTCCTCGGCGAAGTAGACCGCGCTCACGCGACGGCTCCGAGCGACCCGCTCAGCTCACGCTCACGAGCTCGCCCTGCACGACGAGGCGGTGGGTGTAGGTCGGGAGCGTGCAGCTCTGCAGGCTCACCACGGTCTTGCCGGGGACCGGCTGCATGATGCTAAGGTTGTCCGGCGAGACGACGACCCTGCGGAAGACGCGGTAGGTGTAGCGGGTGCCGTTGGCGTCGGTGATGATGATCTCGTCGCCCTTGTGCAGCTTGTTCAGATCGTAGAAGAGGAGGAAACTCCCCGTTCCCGCGTACCCGAGCCGGTGGCCGGCTATGTAGGTGTTCGACCCGGACTGCCAGGGGTAGCCGGTGCTCGAGATGTGCAGCGCCCCGCGGTTCAGGTCCTCCTCGTCGGTAGTCGGTCCGTTGTAGACCGGCACGTCGTGCACCCGAGCCATCGCCGGCACCGTAAGCCGCATGCTGGTGTTGTCCGGCGCACCGTGGGCCGCGTAGGCCGAGAGCGGATTGCCAAACATCGCATAGCTTATTATCGTGAGCCCGGCCAGGATCATGACCAGAGAGAGCAGGCTGCCGAAGAGCACCCTCCCTCTCCTTCTTCTGCGGTAGGTCCTCATCTTCCCTCCTCCGGCAACGTCCTTCCGGAACGGACGGTGAAAAGGATACACCAGATGGATAACAGCCCGGTTACAGAAAGATTCCTCGCAGGTTACATTTCCAGCTCTGACCAAGGTGTAAAGAACCATACGGTACGATAGAATGCTCCCCATGAAACTGGGGGTCCCGAGGGAGAGATCCGAGGGAGAGAACAGGGTCGGGCTCGTACCGGAGACGGTCGCGCGGCTTGCACGCCTGGGGTTCGAGGTTCTGGTCGAGACGGGTGCGGGCCGGGAGTACAATCCGGATTCCGCCTATGCGGAGGCTGGAGCGCGGGTGCTGCAAGCCCGGGAGGAGGTATACGGCGAATCCGACGCCGTGATCAAGGTGCTCCGTCCCTCCCCGGAGGAGGCCGAGCTGATGCGTGAGGGGCAGCTCCTCGTCTGCTTCCTCAACGGCCCGATGTACCCGGAGCTCGTCGAGAGGCTCGCGGCAAGGGGCGTGACGGTCTTCTCGCTCGAGGCCATCCCGCGCATCTCGCGGGCGCAGTCGATGGATGCGCTCTCCTCGATGAGTTCGATCGCGGGCTACAAGAGCGTGCTGCTCGGGGCGAACGCGCTCGGCAAATACCTGCCGATGATGACCACGGCCGCCGGGACCACGAGGGCCTCGAAGGTCCTGGTGCTCGGGGCCGGGGTCGCCGGGCTGCAGGCGATAGCCACAGCCGGCAGGCTCGGCGCCGAGGTCACCGGTTTCGACGTCCGCCCGGAGGTCAAGGAGCAGGTGGAGTCCCTGGGCGCCCGCTTTCTGGAGCCCGAGAGAGAGGAGCCGGAGGAGGAAGAGGAGCCCTACGAGGAGTACGAGCCGAAGGGGCTTGCCAGGATCATGGTCGCGCTGGGCTTCAACTCCTTCGCCGAGCCCCCGGAAGAACGGGAGAAGAACGGGCGAAAGACCTCCGCCGAGGCCGAGTCGATGAAGAGGACCGGCGGCTACGCCACGCTCCAGCCCGAAGAGAAGCAGCGGCAGGACCGGGAGCTCATCCGCAGGGAGCTGCACACGACGGACCTCGTCATAACCACGGCCCAGATACCGGGGAGGAGGGCTCCGATCCTCATAACGCGCGAGATGGCAGAGGAGATGGCGCCGGGATCCGTGATCGTCGACCTCGCCGCCGAGAGCGGGGGCAACTGCGAGCTCACCGAGGCCGGCAAGACCGTCGAGCATCGGCTGGTCAAGATCATGGGTCCGGTCAACGTCCCAGGCATGATGCCCATCCACGCGAGCCAGCTCTACTCGCGCAACATGGAGAACGTGATAAAACACCTCGCCCCGGAGGGAGAGCTCTCGCTCGATTTCGAGGACGAGATCACCGCCTCCGCTTGCATCGCGCACGCCGGGAAGATCAGCCACGCGCCCACCCGCGAGGCGCTGGAGAGGGGGCGGGGCTAGTGTCGAGCACGCTCCTTCTCTCCGAGTTCGCCGTCTTCGTCATCGCCGCCTTCCTGGGCTTCGAGCTGATCACGCGTGTCCCCAGCCTGCTGCACACCCCGCTCATGAGCGCGACGAACGCCATCCACGGGATCGTGCTCGTCGGGGCGATCCTCGCGCTCGCCGCCCCCGGCGACACCTTCACGAAGGTCATAGGCTTCATCGCGGTCGTCTTCGGCTCGATGAACGTGATGGGCGGCTACTGGGTCACCAACCGCATGCTCGAGATGTTCCGCGCCCGACCGGCGAGGAGGAGACGCCGCCGGTGATAGCCGCCCCCGCCTTCCTCGCCTACCTGCTCGCCGCCGTTCTCTTCATCTTCGGTATCCGCCGGCTGCGCTCGGCCGAGACCGCCCGCTCGGGCAACTCGATCTCCGCCTTCGGGATGCTCATCGCGCTCGGCACCACGCTTTTCATCACCGGGACGCTGAGCCTTCCGGAGATCCTCGCCGGGATGGTCATCGGCGGGGCGATAGGCGCCGTAAGCGCCCAGAAGGTCAAGATGACCGCGATGCCTCAGATGGTCGCCGCGTTCAACGGGGTGGGCGGCGGTGCGGCCGCCCTGATCGCGCTCTCCGAGTTCTACCAGACCGATGTGCTCGGCACCCGTCCGGAGACGCTCGTCGGCTCGATAACCGCGGTCCTGAGCATCCTGATCGGCTGCGTGAGCTTCGCCGGGAGCGTCATCGCATTCTCCAAGCTGCAGGACCTCTTCCTCACCGGCTCGGTCTCCTTCCCGCTGCAGCGCACCGTGAACGCCGTGGTCCTCCTCGTCGCGCTGCTGTGCGGTGCGAACGCGATCTCCGGCGGGGCGATACTACCGTTCCTCTCCCCCTTCGCCTCGATCGCCGTCCTGTTCCTCCTCGCCCTCGGGCTCGGGGTGCTCCTGGTCGTCCCGATAGGCGGGGCGGACATGCCGATCGTCATCTCGCTCCTGAACGCCTTCACCGGGCTCGCGGCGGCGATGAGCGGGTTCGTCCTGAGCAACTACGTCCTCATCATAAGCGGGACGCTCGTCGGCTCCTCGGGTACCATCCTGACCCGACTGATGAGTAGCTCCCTGGGAAGACCGCTGGGCAAGATCCTCTTCGCCAGCGTCTCGGGGGCGGCGGCGAAGAAGTCCGGAGAGCGGGAGGAACGCCCGGTCAACGCGGCGAGCCCCGAAGACGTGGCCGCGCTCCTGAACTACGAGGCGGAGAAGGTGATCATGGTCCCCGGTTACGGCCTCGCCGTCGCCCAGGCGCAGGGGGCCATGGCAGATCTCGCCCGCCTGCTGGAGGAGCGCGGCAAGGAGGTGAAGTTCGCCATCCACCCGGTCGCCGGGAGGATGCCGGGACACATGAACGTGCTCCTCGCCGAGGCCGACGTCCCCTACGACCGGCTCTACGACATGGAGGACATAAACGACGAGTTCGCTGAGACGGACGTCGTCATCGTCGTCGGCGCCAACGACGTCGTGAACCCCGCCGCGAGCGACCCAGAGGTGGAGAGCCCCATCTCCGGCATGCCCGTCCTCGACGTGAAGTCCGCCCGACACGTCGTCTTCGTCAAACGCTCCCTCTCCCCGGGCTTCGCCGGGGTGGACAACCCGCTCTTCTACGACACCGAGAAGACGATGATGCTCTTCGCCGACGCCAAGCAGGGCCTGCAGGATATCATCGCGGCCGTAAAGAGCGGCCAGTAGCGACCTTCAGACCCGCCGTTCCGGCGAGGTGATCCTACCTTCTGCCGCGTTTCCGCACGTAGCGCATCAGACCGTCGACGAGCATCGGGTAGTTGCCCGCCAGGTCGTAGTGAACGCCCTCTTCCCGGTCGATCTCCTCGGCGCGAAGCTCCTCATCACCCTTGCTCTCGAGCGCGGCGACGATCTCGTCGCGCTCCGCTCCCCGCTCCATTCTTTCCTCGACGAAGAGCAGCCAGTCCTCCAGGCGCTGCTCCAGCTCGTTCAGGTGACGCCCGACGTCCTCGTAGCAGCCGAAGTGCGTCGGACGGAGGCTCGCGGGGGAGATCCGTCGGATCTTCTGGATGCTCTCCCTCCAGGCCTCGACGTCCACCTCCGGCGGCGGCGTGGGCGGGCGGATGTAGGAGCGTCCCGGCATCCGGATGCCGGCGACGTCCCCGGCGAAGAGCGTCCCGCTCTCCGGCTCGTGGTAGGCCAGGTGGTGGTAGGCGTGTCCCGGAGTGTCGTGCGCGACCAGCACCCCGCCGCAGTCGAGCTCTATCTCCTCCCCCTCGCCCGGCAGCGCCTCGAGCCTCTCCTCCGGCACCGGACGCACCTCGCCCCACAGCTCGTCCATCCTCTCGCCGTAGATGCGGGTCGCGCTCGCCAGAAGCTTCGTGGGGTCTGCGAGGTGCGGGTAGCCCACCCGGTGCACGTAGAATCTCGCCCGGGGCAGCATCTCCGCCAGATGACCGGCGGCCCCGGCGTGGTCGAGGTGGACGTGGGTGAGGAAGACCTGGGTCACCTCCTCCGGTGCGACGCCACGCTCCCTGAGCCCGCCCTCGAGCGCCTCGAGGCAGGTGGTGGGACCGGTCTCCACCAGCGCCGCCGCGCCCTCGCCGCGCAGAAGATACGAGGCTATGATGTGCTCGGTGCCGAGGAAGTTCAAATCGATGGTCTCTATTCTCATCTTCCCCCTCTGCAGGTCGCCACAGACCCGGATTATACAGGGGCTCTCTGGTAGACTCGCTGTGGCTTCTTTGGAGTAGAGGAGGACCTTCTGAGATGGACCTGAACCTCATGCGCGAGCTCTCCGTCAAGACCGACTCGAAGATCGTGCTGCTCGTCATGGACGGGCTCGGGGGGCTCCCGATGGAGCCCGGCGGCAGGACCGAGCTCGAGGCGGCGGACACCCCGAACCTCGACACCCTCGCCGCCGCCTCGGACCTCGGTCTCTCGCGCCCGGTCGCGGCCGGGGTGAGCCCGGGCAGCGGCCCGGGACACCTGGGCCTCTTCGGGTACGACCCGCTGCGCTACCGGGTCGGACGCGGCGTCCTGAGCGCTCTGGGCGTCGGCTTCGACCTCAAGGAGAGCGACCTCGCCGCCCGGCTCAACTTCGCGACCAAAGACTCCTCCGGCAAGATCTCCGACCGGCGCGCCGGGCGCATCCCCTCCGAGAAGGGCGAGGAGCTGGTGAAGAAGCTGAACGCGGGCGTCGAGATAGAGGGCGTCGAGACCTTCGTCCTGCACGAGAAGGAGTACCGGGCCGTGGTGATCTTCCGGGGCGAGGGCCTCTCGGACGCGCTCTCGGACTCCGACCCGCAGCGCACCGGCCTCGAGCCGCTCCCCGTAAAGCCGACCGACGACTCGAAGGAGGCAGAAAGGAGCGCCCGGATCGCGGGCGCTTTCATCGAGCAGGCGAACGGGATCCTCGCGGACGACCACCCGGCGAACACCGTCCTGATGCGCGGCTTCGGGATGCATCCGGCCCTCCCCTCCTTCGACGAAACCTACCGGCTCGACGCGGGCGCTATCGCGGTCTACCCGATGTACAGGGGGCTGGCCCGGCTCGCCGGGATGCAGCTCCTTAAGACCGGGAGCGAGATAGCCGACGAGTTCTCCGCGCTCGAGGAGAACTGGGAAAACCACGACTTCTTCTTCGTCCACGTCAAGCCGACCGATTCCGCCGGCGAGGACGGCGACCACGAGAGGAAGTCGCGCGTCATCGAGGCAGTCGACGCCCAGATCCCACGCCTCCTCGACCTCGGGCCCGACGTGCTCGCGGTGACCGGCGACCACGGCACCCCCGCCAAGCTCAAGAGCCACTCCTGGCACGGCGTCCCGTTCCTGCTCCACTCCCCCTACACCCTGCCCACTGCAGACTCCTTCGGCGAGCGGGCGTGCGCGGGCGGCTCGCTCGGGGTCTTCCCGGCCGAGGAGATAATGGGCCTGCTGATGGGACATGCCCTCAAGCTCCAGCGCTACGGGGCGTAAGCTCCCCGCGGAGCTGGCGGCGCTCGAGCGCGAGATCGTCTCCTGCCGTCGCTGCCCCAGGCTCGTAGCCTGGCGAGAGCAGGTGGCACACGAGAAGAAGGCCGCCTACCGGGGCGAGGAGTACTGGGGGCGTCCGGTCCCCGGCTTCGGGGACCCGCAGGCGCGGGTCGTGATCGTGGGCCTCGCCCCCGCCGCCCACGGCGCGAACCGTACCGGCCGCATCTTCACCGGCGACCGTTCGGGGGACTTCCTGTTCGCCGCGCTCCACCGGGCGCACCTGGCGAACCAGCCAACCTCCACCCACCGAAAAGACGGGCTCACGTTGAAGGGGGTCTGGATCTCCGCCGCCGTCCGCTGCGCCCCGCCGCAGAACAAACCCACCCCCGCAGAGCGTGACGCGTGCCTGCCCTACCTCGAGCGCGAGCTGGAGCTCTTGCCCGAGGCCAGGGTCTTGCTATGCCTGGGAGCCTTCGCCTGGGACGTGGCGCTGCGCCTCTTCGCGGTGCGCCCAAAGCCCAAATTCGCCCACGGCGCCGAGCACAAAGCCGGGGACATCGTGCTACTCGGCTCCTACCACGTCTCCCAGCAGAACACCTTCACCGGCGTCCTCACCCCGGCGATGCTCGACGAGGTTCTGCGGCAAAGCAAGGAGCTCTCCGGGGTGGGATGATCACCCCGTTCCGGGGAAAACGCACCGCCACGCTCGGCTGCTAGAATTATCCGGGTGTTCGGGAAAGCATGGCATAGCGTGGTCGGCGTCCGTGGGGTGGCCCTCGTCGCGGTCGTGGCGCTGTTCTTCCTTTCCGCCTGCTCCCAGCGTAGCACGGGAGAAGTCCCCGGGGCGCCCGGGGGAACCTCCACGATCTCCGCGAGCAGCGCGGCGCAGGTCACGATCCGGACTTCCTCCGCCCCCGCCGCCACGATCAGGAGGGGAGATACCACGTCCGGGACCACCGCTCCCGCCCGGAAGGTCACGCTGAGCATAGAGGGTGACCGGGGGGTGAAGTTCTCCGGGCTCTGCGAGGCAGGGGGAGAGGAGACGGTCATAAGCGGGACCGTCCCCAAACTCTTCAGCTACAGGCTGCACGGCCAGGATCTCTCCTGCAAGATACAGAAGCAGGGAGGCAAGGGCGCGCTGAGGGTGACGCTCCTCGTGGGCAACACGACCCGCTCCGTACAGCAGACCAGCGCACACAAGGGGACCATCCACGTCTCCTACTCCGGTGGAAGATGAATCCGGCCCGCGGCGACGCGGCCGTACACACAGCTCGAAGAGGGAGGAGGATGAGCATGGACCGTGAGGAAGCCTGGAATCTCGTCCGCCGCTGGACCGAGAGCGAATCGCTGCGCAAGCACATGCTCGCGGTGGAGGCCGCCATGCGCGCCTACGCCCGCAGATTCGGCGAAGACGAGGAGAGGTGGGGCATAACCGGGCTTCTGCACGACCTGGACTACGAGAAGCACCCCACCCCGGAGGAACACCCCATGACGGGGGTGCGAGAGCTGGAGCGGCTCGGCTACCCGCAGGACGTCATCGACGCGATAAAGGGACACGCGACCTACCTGAACTTCCCGCGCGAGACGCTCATGGCGAAGACCCTCTACGCCGTGGACGAGCTCACCGGGTTCATCGTGGCCTGCGCCCTGGTGCGGCCACAGGGCCTGGAAGGCCTCGGAGCGAAGAGCGTGCGAAAGAAGATGAAGCAGAAGTCCTTCGCGGCGAGCGTCAACCGCGAGGACATAGTCCGGGGAGCCGAGGAGCTCGGCGTCGACCTGAACGAACACATAGAGTTCGTCGCCTCCGCCCTGCGGGAGAGAAACGGCGAGCTGCACCTCGTCGCCTGAAGAGAGGGGCTTCCCCGGCACCTCTCTGCTAGGATACTGTTCCCCGGAAACGGAGGGGAGGAAGAGGACAGGATGAGGGTGATGGTCATCTTCGGGGGAAGGAGCGGGGAGCACGAGGTCTCCCTCGCCTCGGCCCGGGCCGTCATCGCGGGGCTCGAAGGCCGCCATGAGGTGGTGCCGGTCGGGATAACCCGCGAGGGACGCTGGCTCCTCGGGGGGGATCCCATGCGGGAACTGGAGGAGAGACGCGCCGCAGACGGGGAGACCCCACGCGCGGGCCGCCTCCCGGCGACATCCCCTGCACGGCTCCCGTCCTCGCTGGAGGGTGATGTGGTCTTTCCCGTCCTGCACGGCCCTTACGGGGAGGACGGCAGGCTGCAGGGGCTGCTGGAGATGGCCGGCATCCCGTACGTGGGCTCCGGGGTGCTCGCGAGCGCGGTGGCGATGGACAAGATCACGATGAAGAAGGTCTTCGCCTACCACGGGCTGCCGCAGGTGCGTTGGCTGGGGTTCTCCCGCGAGCGGTGGGCGCGGGACCGCGAGACGATAACCCGCGAGATCGAACGTTCTCTGGGATACCCCTGCTTCGTCAAGCCGTCGAACCTGGGATCGAGCGTCGGGATAAACAAAGCCCGTGACAGAAAGTCCCTGACCCCGGCGGTCGAAGAGGCCGCTTCCCTGGACCGACGGGTGATCGTCGAGGAGGCCGTCGACGCCCGGGAGGTGGAGGTCGCCGTGCTCGGCAACGAAAACCCCGAGGTCTCGGTCCCCGGGGAGATAGTGGTCAAGGACAACGAATTCTACGACTACGAGGCGAAATATACCGAAGGGGAAAGTGAGCTGCACGTCCCCGCCCCGGTGAACGGTGGAACGTCAGAAGAGGTGGGTCGGGTTGCCAGATCGGCCTTCGAGGCGATCGACGCCGCCGGGATGGCCCGGGTGGACTTCTTCCTCGAGCGCGGCACGGACCGCCTGCTCATAAACGAGATCAACACGATCCCCGGCTTCACCCCCACCAGCGTCTACGCCCGGCTGTGGGCCGCGAGCGGCCTGCCGTACGAACACCTGCTCGACCGTCTCATAGGGCTGGCCCTCGACCGCCACGGAAGAGAAGCGCCCGAGTCCTCCGCCTGAGGTATGTTCCAGGCCCAGACCTCCACCGCGCTCGGGGACGCGGCCACCCGCCGCCTCCAGGGGGCCGGAGGGCTGGCAGAGAATCTGCTCGACTACCTGAAGAGCTCCGAGTTCGTCGGGAACGTGATCTCGGCGGTCGCGCTAATCGTGCTCGCCGCCCTCTTCTACAGGCTCGCCTCGGGGCTCATCCCACGCCTCTTCCGGCTGGGGCGGCCCAGCGAGGAAGAAGCACTGGACGAGGCAGGCCTGGCGAGGATAAAGCGGCAGGATACCGCCATCACGCTCGCGCGCAACATCCTGCGCTACAGCGTCTTCGGGACCGTCGCGCTCATCATCCTGAGCATCTTCCTGCGCCAGACGCTCCCGGCAGTCGCCGGGGCTTCGGTGCTGGCTGCAATCATAGGCTTCGGGGCCCAGAGTTTCCTCCGGGACATAATCGCAGGCTTCTTCATCCTCTTCGAAGGGCAATATGGTGTGGGCGACTTCGTCCGGCTGGAGCCGACGAAAATCTCGGGCCTGGTCGAGGAGTTCGGGCTGAGGACCACCAAGCTCAGGACCCCCTCCGGTGAAGAGGTTTTCATCCCGAACGGCTCAATCCTCGGCGTCACCAACTACGTCTCGGGCCAGCAGCGCTTCATCGTCGAAGTCCTGCTCAGAGACGCCGGGGCAGCCGCCAGGGTGCTCGACTCGCTCAGTGAGAGCGCCGGTCTCTACGTGATCCCACCCCGCCTCGTGAGCCGCGAGGATCGGGATGGCATGGTACGCCTGAGAATACGCGCCGGCGTGCTGCCCTCAACGGAATGGATAGTCCGAGAGGGGCTCGTCGAGCGCATAAAGGCCGCGGCCGGCGAGGATGCCCTGCTCTCCGATCCACTGGTCTACGACGTAGACAGCGCGAGCCTGGGCCGGATAAGACACCTCATACCCAGGAGCGGACAGCCCTGAAGCCATCCTCCGTTACCTCCCGGAGGGACGGTCCCAGTCCTTATGCAGGTAGCCATTCCTCTCGGCCTTTTGCTGGTTCTCGCGCTCACGCTCCATCCTCTCGGCAGCACGCCTCAGTAGTCCCTCAAGCCTCTCCAGCCGCTCTTTCTCGGTGGGAAGCTCAAGGATCTGCTGGCGTACCTCGGCCTCGAAGTCTATGCGCCCGGCGATGGCGAAGGAGAGGTTCTGGTAGGGTGGCTCTATCTCTATCCCGACCGATCCACCCGTGGCGGCTTTCACGACGCGCTCGAGCAGCGAGACGCATTCGCGGGCGAGCGATTCGATCTCCTCGTCCCTCTCCGGCTCTTCCTCGATATACTCGATCTCCCCCACGTAGTAGGGCTTCCCGGTGAGGATGTTGTTGAGCCTGAAACGCCGCGATCCCTCGACGAGGATGTTCATCCGCCCGTCCTCGAAACGCTCCAGTACCTCGACGATCCGCGCGGTGCAACCCACCTCGCGCGTCCCGGACTCGTCGGAGAGCACCATCCCGAACTCTCTGTCCTCCTCCAGACACTCCCCGATCATCTGCTTGTAGCGCTCTTCGAAGATGTGCAGCGGCAGCGGGGCTCCGGGCATGAGCACGACGTTGAGCGGGAAAAGAGGTATGTCCTCAGCCACCACGCACTCCTTTCCGGTCTCGTCGAAAGGGATTCTACCCCACTCGGTAAACGCCGGGGGCCACACGCCTCGGCCGAGGCGTGTGGCCCCCGCGAACCACCCCGATCCTTACTCGTTCTTGCTGATCCAGTAGGTGAAGAGCAGGCTCCCGCTGAAGATACACAGCACCAGGAAGAATCCGATGAACAGGTTCAGCGGCCCCCCAGTCAGGGGTTCAGTGGGCTTACTTGCCAGAAGAGCCAGGAACGGCGCTACCTCCATTGTTCTTCACCCCCTTCACGAGGCTGCTACCCGCCGGGCAGGTCTTGGGCGTAAGCTTCTGCTCGAGCGTGATACAGCCGTTGATCAGGTAGCCGGGGTTGTTGTCCAGCCGGCGGGCCGACTCGCGTGTGGATCCCATGTCTATCATCGTCAGCACTATGGTGACCGCGCAGACGATCAGCATGTACTGGCTCCACCGGCTCGCCCTGCCCCAGTGGAACCCGGTCGCCGAGGCTTTCAGGTAGAGCCCCACCGCAACGAGTCCGACGAGCATCAGACCGATGAGGCCGATGAACTTCCACGGATACATAGCCCCGAGCGGTATCTGAGAGTTGCCGAAGACGAGTCCCACCTGTGGCGCTATGTTCCCGGTGAACGGTATAACGTTCAGAATTGAGAACAGCGCCGTGAAGCCCAGGGCGCCTATCGTGATCTTGCGGGTCGTCTCCATAGGCTTCACCGCGAAGCGCAGTTTATGCACGAAGTACGAGACCGACGCTATCCCGAGTATCGCGAGCAGGATCATCAGCACGTTGAAGTGCCAGGCCTCGTTGCCGAGCATCATCACGTCGAAGGCCTTCGGGGAAGCCTCGCGGATGGCCTTGAGATAACCGTAGCCGATCACCGGCTGCAGCAACATGAAGCCGAAGCCCCACAGAAGGCCCCAGTGACCCATCCAGTCGTAGTATTCCCGGTCCTCCTGTTTGGTGCTCTTGAGATAGCGCCAGCCAGCCCAGCCGGCGATCAAAAACCCGACGTAGGAGAAGTTCCCGATGAAGCGGTGCATGTTGAGCGGGATGAACGTCGGGTCGAGGTAGGTGCGCGCCACGTCCTGTATCGGAGCCTCCGAAGGCGTGAGCATGTAGGACGCCACCACGTCGATCATCGTCATCTGGATGAGCCCTATACCGCCCGCCACGATGCCGAAGACTATGTGGACCGTCTTGCGGTAGGCGAGCTTGTCCCAGGTGTTGTACCAGGCGTAGATGACGATTATGACCCCGAGGAACAGGAACGCCTCGAAGATGAACACCCAGAAGAAGATGTTCTGCAGATAGGAGAAGAACACCGGGAAGAGCGTGATGAGCGCGAGCACGAACGCTATCGCGAGCGCCCCTCCCGACGCGAAGAGCAGCACGATGAAGCGGGCGAGGTTGCGTGCGAAGCGCTCGTAGCGCTTCTGCTTGGTGATCATGCCCAGGTACTCGGCGGTGGGGGCAATGAGCGCCGACCCGAGAATGAACGTCGCTATGAGCACGTGCGTCTGCACGAGCGCGCCAATAACGACGTTCTTACCGATTACCGGTACGTTGAGATCACCTATCGGCATCTATCAACCTCCTGCGCCGGGGAAGTTCATGACCCGGCTGATCCCGAGGAGCATGTTCAGAACTATCGTCGCGATTATGAGGAATCCGACCACTATAGCGAACGGGCGCCTGGTCAGGCTGTAGCTGGGCGTCCGGTCGAGCCAGGGCAGAGCGAAGAGCAGTATGACAAACAGCAGCGGCACGATGACGGCCCCGAACGAGATGAGGGCGTATCCGGGGAAGAACATCAGCATCTGCTCGTAGAAGAAGAAGAACCACTCCGGCCGGGGCACGTACGTGTGCGTGGCCAGGTTCGCCGGATGAGTCAGCGGCGCCGGCGAAACGTACGAGAGGACACAGATGGCGATCAGAAGCACCGTCGAGACGTAGCCATCCCGGAGCACCTGCCCGGGGAAGAACGCCATCGTCTCGTCCGGACGATCGTAGACGTTATCCTCGGTTATTACCTCTTCCTCTACGGGCCTGGATTTTCCTGGCGCTACTTCCATGGCCTAAAACCCTCTCCTCTCGCCTTCCGACCCGATCTACCAGCCATTATGCGGCAAAACGACGACCCGTAAAGTAAGAACTCTCACTCCTCCTCCTCTTCGAGCTCATAGCGGCTGTACTCCTCGGCCTGGCGGTTCTCGCGCAGCTTGGTCAGACGGTTTGTGTACTCGAACTCTGCGCCGAATTCACCGTGACGCCGCAGGAGAAAGAGATGTATTCCGATGAAGGGAGCCAGGAGAGCCGGCAAGAGCCACACGTGGATGGCGAAGAACCGTGAGAGGGTAGCCGGCCCCACCACGTCCCCGCCAAGGAGGAAGTGGATCACCCAAGGTCCGATGAAGGGCGTGTAGGACCCGATCTTCATCCCGACGACCGACGCCCAGAAGCCGTCCTGGTCCCACCGGAGGAGGTAACCGGTGAACGCCAGCCCGACGGTGAGGAGCAGCAGGACCACACCGACCACCCAGTTCATCTCCCTCGGCGCCTTGTAGGAGCCGGAGAAGAACGTGCGCGCCATGTGAAGCCCGATGACGGCCATCAGGAAGTTTGCCGACCAGTAGTGGATGCCACGGATGAGCTTCCCGAAGTAGACGTCGTTCATTATGTAGTAGATCGAGTTCCAGGCGTGGTCCGTGGTGGGCACGTAATAGAACAGCAGCAGGATCCCGGTGAGAAACTGCAGCGTTATGAGGAATAGGGTCGCGCTCCCCAGCGTGTAGAGCCACGCTCCCCTCTTCGGGACCGGCTCGTACAGGAAGTGCTCCAGCATCGTTACGATGCCGGTGCGATCCTCCATCCAGTCCACCAGCGACCTTCCGAGTTCGGAAGTCTGGGTTCTTATCCTGCCCATCGAAGCTCCTCCCGCTTCCTCTCTAGGCCACGAACGGACGCTGGAAGCCGTTCTTGCCGCCGACGTTCACGTACTTGTGCCGCACATAGAGCACACCATCCTGGTCGACCCTGTGCTCCATGTGGTAGAGGCCCCGCGGCGGTGGACCGCCCATCCAGTTACCGTTTATGTCGTAGAGCCCCCCGTGGCACGGGCACAGAAAAGCCTGCTGGTCCTTAATCCAGCGCACCGGACAGCCCAGGTGGGCGCAGGAGCTGCTCATGACGTTGAGCTTCTGCTCGGCCTCCTTTATCTGTTCCTGGGAGAGTGGCTTTTTGAGCCCGTGGAGGACGAATCCCGGCGGCTGGCTCTTGCCTATCTTGTCGGGTCCCACGCCCGTAGGTACGTTCTGGATTATCGGGGCTTTCCATGAGACGTAGACGGCGTTCTCCACGTCCCAGCGGGTGTTGCCGACCCCGCTCTCCTTCTGGATCTTGTCGCTGCCGTAGATCTGGGAGATCGGGAAGGAAACCTTGTATAGCTTCGGGGTGGTATCGTGCGGGATCTCCTCTATGGACCCCAGCTTGATCCACCTCTGGGAGACATCGGTCTTGCCCTCGAAGTCTGCCTGAATGACGGGCTGGAGCAGGTAGGCAGCCGGCGGTATGGTTAGTATCGCACCGATTACCACACCCATGGCTCCGAAGCCCAGGAAGTCGCTGCGGGTGATGGGATCTTTCTGTAGCTCTGCCAACCTCTGACGTCCTTTCTCCGGTACCCTCTGCTCCGATGCGTTTCAGGCTACCTGCCGAAGTTGGTCGGCGGCGGACCCCCGTTCACCGTATACCCCGGCTGATTATATACCGTGTATGGATCCCGGGAGTTGGACTTCATGAGGCCCATGCTCAGGGCCGTGGTCGCAGCGATCACCCCGAGCGCCATTATCGTGATCCGGTACCAGACGCCGGGGCTACCGTAACGGAAGCGCAACCTGCCGCGCACGTAGGCGACGAACGCCCCGAAGGTCGCCACGGCCATCACCGCCATCGCGATGTAGCGCACCCAGAAGACCGGGAACATCGCGGGCGGGGCGATCGAGTAGAGGCCCGCTATCGTGGCGACGAGACCGAATGCCCTTATGGCCACCTGTCCTCCCCGGTCGGGATGTCGCACGGCCCCGAGGTACATCCCCAGGTTCGAGAGCACGAAGAGCGCCACCACCAGGATCAGGTTGAAGTACAGCAGGTGCGAGGTGAAGCTACCCGCCTGCGGCCCTTCCCCCACCAGGCGGTCGAAGGAGCCGGGGTTCTGCGAGCTGACCGGGTTCGCCGGCTGAGCCCCCTTCATGGCGTAGGCGAGCCCGAAACCGACGAACGGCTGCAGCAGCAGAAAGCCCACGCCCCAAGTCAGCCCGAGCGAAGAGGCCCAGTCGTAGAAGGCTTTGTCCTCTGCGCTCTTCGAGCGCATGTACCTGAAGGCAGCCCAGGCCGCCAGGGCAAAGGCCGGCCAGGAGAGGTTCGCAACGGTGCGGTGCAGGACCATCTCCGTGAGCATCGGGTTGAATATCCCCTTGAAGGCCGAACCTATGCTTGCGATGTTGCCGCTCGTGAGCCTGCCGTTCGGTCCTCCTCCGTCAACCATGAACGTGTCCACGCCGCTGAGTATGACCATCCACACCCAGATGGCAAAACCGGAGAGGAAGCCGAGCGCGATGTGCCGCCTCTTGTTCAGGACGCTGTAGCGGTCCCACTTGTAGTAGTAGGAGTACATCGCCCAAAGCGAGGCGACCATCGCGATCATGGCGATCACCGGAAAGAAGTAGAAGAAATGCGTGAAGAGCGAGGCCGTGACCTGCGGGTAGAACCCCACCAGGAGCACGACGAAGAGTACCGCGAAGGTCGCCCCAGTGCTGAACGTGAGTACGTTGAACCGGATCATCGAGTGGGCGAGCTTGTCCATCCTCGCGCTTCCGGTCCGGGCGCCCCAAGCCTGCAGAACCGGCGAAGCTATCGCGAAGCCGACGAAGAGCTCCGCGAAGAATATGTGTATGAGGATCACGATCGCCGTAAAGGCCCGGGGGGAGAACTTTATCCCCTGATAGACGTCCACCTGAGCGAGAGTCGCGTGCAAACCCGAGAAGATCAACGCACCCACAGGATCAACCCTTCCTCTCTAAACGCTCCCGGAGCGGTCCGCAACAGATTCACTCCGCAGGCGCCGCTCACCCGCCCGTCGCATCACAGCCTGCGGTATCGCCCTCGGCTCGAGCCTGCGGTCCACTATGTAGTAGGTGGCGCCTGCCGACTGAAGCGCCTCCCTTATGGGCCGGATGAGACGCCTCTGCTTGGTGCTGGCGAAAACGAGCACCTTGCCCAACTCGAACTGCTCGCCCCAGATGTCAGCCTCCTCGCGCGGAGGTTCCATGTCGGTGAGTATGGGGGCCACACCGACACGCAGGGAGGAGGCTGCGATGAGTATAGCCGCGAGCGAGATGAAGAAGACCAGAGCCGGGACACCTATGGGAGGTGTTATGAGGGCGAAGAAGATCCCGATCAGCACGAACACTATCGAGAACCCGATCGGCACCTCCAGACCCCGCCGGTCGTCGGGCACCACGATATAGCGGGTGCCGGGAGGAAAAGGTTCGGGCTCATCGGGGTTCTTGCGCTTGAGGATTACCGTGAGGTCGTCGCGCTCCACCCCAAGGTCTCTTATCTCCTTGATGGCCCGGTTGAGCGGCTCCCCATCATCTATGACGCCCACGACCGTGTATTCGGGTTCGGGCTTGGGTGCCTCCTGCCCCTTCTCCAAACTCATACCTCCAACTTCGAGCCCCGCTTGTGGCGCGATTCTAGCGGAACCAGCTTATCATTGCTCACCCCTCGCGAACCACCCCCGACGGACACCGGAGAAGTAAATTTTTCACACCTCCTGGCGATCTCCTCCCTGGTACCCCCGCCTACCAAGCCAGGCTCGTTTAGAATGTGTCTGATGGAGACTCGAAGAGAAGACATCGGGTGGGGCGAGACGGGCCACCCGGAAGGGAAGGGACCTGGCAAACGCGGGCTGTGGCCCTGGATGAAACGCAACTACTCGCTGCTCTCACGGCTGTTCTTCGTGCTGGTGCTCACCCTCTCCGCCTCGCTCGTCGTCTCCAACTTCATCTACGGGCTGCACAAGGAGCCGAAGGTACTGACGGCCAGGGAGCTGCGCTCGGGGCACCTGCCACAAAACGTACACCCGGGCGACTACGTGGCGGTCCGTGGCACCCCGGACTACGGCAGCCACTTCAAGACCTATGGCACCCCGGCTTCGAAGATAGCGGTCTCTTCGCGCTACGAGGTCTCCTATTTCTACTTCAGGCTCAAAGAGACCGGCAACCACCTCCTGATCCAGACCAGCAAAGGAGCACCGGGGACGCTGGCCCAGGGCGTCCCGGACGTCAGCGAGCGCGGGACGCGGGTCTGGAAGGGCAAGCTCTCCACGGTGGGCAGCGTCATCTTCCCGAGCACGACCCAGGCTGCGCTCGAGCAGGCCCACCTACCACGCGACCGTAGCATCCCAGTGGTGGAGACCGGCGAGACACCCGCCTACTACCGCAGGATCTTCCCCACCTACTCCATCATCTTCGCCGTATGGGCCCTCTCGGTGGTCTGGCTGCTCTGGCGTCGCAACACACCGCTCGTCCGGCACTGAACGGTTTCCCAGAGTCGCAATAGGGGTAGGAAACCCCTGACAGGCGTACTCGCGCCCGGGAGATTCCGGGATGCGTCTCTTGAGTTCCACCCGGGATCTCTGGTGGCGCTCGCAGGAATACCGGCCAGGCTGCAGAGAAAGGAGCCATCAGTGAGTGAGCAGGAAACCAAGAGGACGGCGCAGGGTCCGGCCCAACAGGCGGACCACGCGGCGCGCCCCAGCCCGCTGCAGGGCGAGCGCGGGGGGACGAGCATATCCGAGACCGTCGTGGCTAAGGTCGCGGGCATCGCGGCACAGGAGGTGGATGGCATCCGGATGGGTGGCGCCACCTCACAGGCCGTCGGCGGCTTCATCGGCAGCATCACCGGCGGGAGTCAGACGCAGGGGGTCTCCGTCGAGGTCGGTCAAGAGGAGGCTGCGATAGACCTTGTGATGTCTACCGAATACGGCAAGTCGATCCCGCAGCTCACCGAGGCCGTACGCCGCAACGTCATAAACCGCATCGAGAACCTCGTCGGCCTGAGGGTCACGGAAGTCAACATAACTGTTGGCAACATCTTCTTCCCGCAGGAGGAGGAGAACGGAGAGACCCAGCGGGAGGAGCAGGGCGGCTAGGGCGGGCTCTCTCTGCCCGCCTCATCCTCAGGGAGGCAGGCCTGCATGTCGCCCATCTGTGCAGTAACCCAGTCCTCGATGGTGTTCTTTTCGACGGCCCGCCTCAACAGGCGGGCCCTCTCACGCCGTTCCGTCTCGGGCATGGTCAGCGCCCGGTAAAGTGCCTCGGCCTGCTCGTCGATATCGAAGGGGTTGACGCTAAGGGCGTACTCTCCGAGCTCCTCGTGGGCCCCGGCGGTCTCGGACAGGATCAGGATACCATCTTTCTGGTTCGCCACGCTCGCCTCCTTGGCGACCAGGTTCATCCCGTCGCGCACGGCGTTGACGAGCAGCACGTCGTAGTTCTTGTAGGCGGCGACCGAGCGAGGGAAGTTATCCTGCATGGAGAGCTCTATGGGGCGCCAACCTCCACCACCCCACCTCCGGTTGACCTCCTCCGCACTTTCCTCTATGGCCCTGGCGTAGGCCGCGTACTCCGGCACCCCACCGCGGGAGGGTTGGAGCAGGGCGAGGAAGGTAACTTCGCCGCGCATCTCGGGATGGCGCTCCAGCATGCGCCCGTAGGCCAGAAATCCACGCACGATGTTCTTCGACAAATCCATTCTGTCGACCCGCAGAACGAGCCTGCCGGGCAGCCTCTTCACGAACTCCTCCTGCTCGAGGACGGCCTCGCTGCGCGAGAGCTCCTCGAACTCCGCCGGGTCTATGGAGATAGGATAGTGTCGCACCCACACGCGTCTGTCCTCATGGAGCACCATACTCTCGTCCCGGTCCACCCTGGCGCCGAGCACGTCTGCGACCGTATCCAGGAAGTTGCGGGCGTAGCGCGCGGTGTGGAAGGCCAGAACGTTCGTCTGCAGCAGGCTCTCCAGAATCCCCTCTCTCATGTAGCGGGGAAGTACGCGCCACTCCTCGGGCCCGGGCCACGGGATGTGCACGAAGAGGGAGACGAAACCATCTTCGCCGAGGCGTTCGCGCAGGAAGAGAGGGGTCATGTAAAGCTGGTAGTCGTGCAGCAGCACGGCGTCGGCCTTCTCGCGGCGCGCGAGCTCGGCGGCGGCTTCGGCGAAGTTACGGTTCACCGCCAGGTACCCCTCCTCCCAGGCGGCTCTGGTCCCCTCCCCGAGCTGGGGATGGTAGGGGAGATCGTAGAGCCCATGCTGCACGAACCAGAGCAACGGGTTGGCTATCCGGTTGTACATCATGTCGTAAGCGCCCTCGTCGTGCTCGACGAGCCTCACCCGCAGCTCCTCGACCTCGAGCACCTCTCCCCGGCGGGCCACCTCGACGTCCTCCGGGGTCGTGGCCGAGGCGAGCCAGACGGAGCCCTCGCTGCGACGCGCCACGGCGGTGAGGGCGGTCACGAGCCCCCCCGCTCCTCTGCTATACGTCCTCTTGCCGGACTCGTCGCGGGAGAACGTGAATGGCCCCCTGTTGGACACTATGACGAAACGACCGCCGGGCATCTCACCCCCTCGAAAGCGCTGCCGGGACTCCCTCTTCTCTACACCCCCAGTAGTTTAGCGAAGAGCCGGAGATCGTCGCGCAGCAGACGCGGTATCAGGAAGTTCGCCCGCACGTGCTCCTTGCCCCTCCGGCCCATCGTGTAGGCGAACTCCGGGTCCCGCAACAGCTTGACGCAGGCGGCGGCGGCCTCCGGCACGGTGTCTATGAGGATGCCCCCTCCCCCTTCGAGCTGCATCGGGATCCCCCCGACCCGGCTCGCGACCACCGGCCTTCCCTTCCAGAGCGCCTCGGTGACGACCAGGCCGAACCCCTCCCGGATGGATTTCTGGATCACGACGTCGGCCAGCGACTGGAAGGCGTTCACCTCGATGGCCCCGACGTTGGTGAGGTTGGAGAAGAGGAAGATGTCCTCGTCTCCGGCGGCGTAGCTCGTCGTCTTGTACCAGTACTCCCACCCCTCGGGGTCGTCGTGAGCCATCGAACCGACCAGAACGAGCTGTATCTCCGGGATCTCCTCCTTGACCAGCCGGTAGACGTCTATGACGCCCAGAGGGTCCTTCCAGGGATCGAAGCGCGAGACCTGGAGCAGGAACGGCCTCTCGGCATCCACCCCGAACTGACTGACGATGTAGCTCGCGTCGTCGGCCGAGAGCGCCATGTTCTTGGGGGAGAGCGGGTCTATGGCCGGTGGCACGATCGCGAGGTTCGGCAGCTCGAGGTCCGGCGGGGTGTAATCCCGCATCGTGTAGACCTGCGCGTCGTAATCCTTTATGTAGGGCGAGAGGTAATCGAGCACGGCCCGGTTGGGCGTGGAGGAGTCTATGTGGCAGCGCCAGATCCAGCGAGTCCGCTCGGAGAGTCCCTGTGAGAAGTGCCTTATGAGGAGGGGCTGCGGATCGTGCACGAAGATTATGTCCCACTCCTCTCCGGCCTCCACCAGCGCCCGCGCCGACTGCCGGTTGTATTCCTCGTATATCGCCCTATCCTCGACGGAGAGCTCGTAGTCGGCCCCCTGCAGAGCGTTGTGGAAGCCCTTCGTGACGTTGAAGAAGGGCTCGGCCCCAAACATCACTCCCCACTCTACCTCGAGCCCCGCGTCGCGGGTGAGCGGGACGAGGGTGTAGAGGATCTCCGCGACCCCGCCGCCGAAGCTGGTCGCGTTGATGTGCAGCACGCGCCGGCCCTCAAGCCGCAAGCGGAGCTCTTGTATCTCCTCGTAGAGCTCGCGGCGGACTATGCTGCGGTAGTCCGCGAGCGCCTTGTTCCCGGGGTTTACGCGCTGCAGCACCGTACCCTCTCAGCGACGGAAGATGGCAACCGACTCACGCAGCGTAGTTTATTGTTCCCTGCGCAATAAGCAAGTAGCGCGGGGTAAACTAGCGGTCCCTCCTGCCACCCTCCTCCTGCAGGCGTCGGATCATCTTCAGCCGCGTCCCTTCGGGGGTGGAGTTGAGGATCACCTCGTCGACGAGCCCGCGGATGACCGCCAGCCCGAACCCTCCCTCGCCATCCGGAGAACGCGTGAGATCCTCGACGTCGAACCCTCCCCCCTCGTCCATGACCGTAATCTCGACGAACCCCGGACGGGCGAAATACTCTATCTCGAAAGAGTCGACCGAAGCGTGCCTGATGACGTTGGTCGCCGCCTCGGTGACGGCCAGCTTGAGATCGTAGACGTCCTCGGGGCCGAACCCTGCGAGCTGACCGATCCGCGCAACGACCAGCCGGGCGAGCAGGATATATTCCGGGTGACTCGGAAGCTTGAGCGAGACGGGCTCAGAGAATCCCCTCCCGGCCCTGCTCTCGGACCTCGTGGTCTCCCGGTTCATCCGCTCTTCGAGCCTCCAGTGTCTCGGTCGTGACGGTCGTTCCCGTAAAAAGTTCGGCGAACTTTATGCTTGCTGGCGTATCTTTACCCATCTGCCCCCCACAGTTAACCAGCCCGCGAGGGAAAATATCCTCCCCGGAAACCGGACCCCCAGCAAAACCCCACAAAACAAGGGGGGAGTACACCCCTCCCCCCTTCCACCCGGTGCGTGCCGCTCTAGAGCAGGTGCCGGTAGCCCACCGTGTACTGGGAATAGATGGGATCATACCGGACCACCGTCCCCGGATAGGGAGCGTCGATCATCTGCCCGTCCCCGACCACTATACCGACGTGGGTTATCTCGCCTCCGCCGTCGAAGTTCATGAAGACGAGGTCTCCGGGACCGGGGCTGGAGACCGGCGTGCCGTAGGAGTACTGCCCGGCCGCAGAGTGCGGCAGGTAGATGCCGAAGTGGGCGTAGACCTCCATCGTGAGCCCCGAGCAGTCCACCCCCTGCCGCGAGGCTCCCCCCCAGACGTAGGGGACCCCGAGCCACGTCCTGGCCTCCTGGACGACCGCATATCCGGAGCTGGAGTCAGCCCGCCCCCCGGACGGGGCCGAAGAGTATGCTTCGGAGGACTGGGAAGACCCGTGGGAAGCGCTCCCGCTCGACGCCACGTCTCCGGAGGAAGAGACCGTCGAGCCCGGGGGCGGGGAGGAAGCTTCGCCCGAGGTCACAGGAGAAGAGGCGAGACTCGTAGAGGTATGGGCCGCCGGATCCGGGCTTGGCGGAGGCGATGAAGTCCTGCCGGAGGAGTCCGCGCTGGAAGTGTAAGCCGTACCTTCGCCCGGGGAAGCCGTGGAGGATTCGCCCGGGGAAGCCGCGGAGGAGACCGGAGCGGTGGAGGCTGCATAATTGCTCTCTTTCGCCGCCGCCTCCGCAACAGCCTCTTCTGCGGCCCGACGCCTGGCAGCGGCCCGCTCCGCTGCAGCCCGCTCGGCCGCTGCCCGCTCGGCCGCCGCCTGCTGGATGGCCGCCCTGCGCGCCGCAATCCGGGCCTCCATGCGCGCCTTCCGGACGGCGGCGAGCCTCGCCTCGAGCACCGCCCGGGCCGCCTCACGCTCCTGCACGAGACGGCTCTCGCCCAGCCTGCCTCCCGGTGGGGAGGAGTCTGCACCGGGACCGTCTGTACGCCCTATCACCCTGCGCACGTCCACCTTTTTCTCGGCAGCCTTCTGCGCGGCTCGTTGCAGCACCACGGCCCGGCGTGCCGCCTCTTCGGCCTTTTGCCTCTCCACCTTCGCCGCCTCCCCGGCCGAGGTGGCCCGCACCCTGCTCAAGGGGACCGGGCTGGCGGCGACCACGGGCGCCGGAGAGGCATGGCGCAGGGTCCGTCGGGCGGCTTCGGCCTGCTTCCGCGCGAGGGACGCCTGGCGCTCCTGACGCGTCTCTATCTGCCGGGAGATACGGGCGTTGAGGGAGTTGAGGTAGGCAGCGGTCTCCCTGCGCAGCCGTTCAGCCTGCTCTCGTCTCGCCTCGGCCTCCCTAAGGACGGCGCTCTGCCGCCGACGTTGCTCCTCGAGCGCGGTCTTTTTCGAGACCAGCGCCTTCTCTGCCGCGCGCATCTTCTCGTAGCTCTCCCGTTGCTGGATAAACGCGTTGACCAGCATGTTCAGCCGGGAGGCGAACTCCGAAAAGGTGCGGGTTCCGACGAGCACGTCGACAAACCCAACGTTTCCACTCCTGTAGACCCGGGCGGCCTGCTCCCTCAGGACCTCACGGGAGGACTCGAGCTCCCTCCGCGCTCGCTTCAGCGACCGGTCGGTCCTGTCCAGCCTGACATCCAGGCGGTTGAGCCGGTACAGGGCATTGTTGTAGGCCTCGTACGCCGCCGCAGACTTCCGTCCAAGCTGATCGAGCCTCTGCTGCACCGCATCTATACCGGCCCGCTCCCCCTTCAACCCGGCGGGAGAGGCCCAGGCAGGGTTTACTCCCGCGAACAAACCGGCCGCAGCCAGAACCGTCGCTAAAACCAAGCTCCCCCTCCGAGGCATGATCCAGGCACCCTCCCTTGATCTACAACCTGCTTCTCCGGCCCTCCGTGACCAGACCTCAGGGGATAACCAAAGGTTCCCCCTCCGCGTAACAACTTTAAATTAGCGCCGCCCGGCCCCGCAACGCCCGGATCGCGCGCCGTCCCTGCGAAACACACGCCAAAACGCAACCTGTCTTGCCCGGACCATACCTCTACCCCAGATGATGTTGTTTCCCTCCTGATACATTTTTTAACAATTTTTAATCTTTGCGAGCATCCGGGAGATAGCGCAGCCGCCGAAAGGCGCTCCAGAAGCGGCGTTTGGCGTCGGGGTCCTCAAGGGCGGCGGTTATGGAGGGCAGGACCAGACCGGCGATAGATGGGGTCCAGGGGAAGCAGGTTCCCGGGATGGCCTCCGAGAAGGAATTACGGGCGAGGGGGTGGTGGATCGAGTCTATCTCGCGTCCCGGCGTGTCGCCAACGGCGACGAGCATCCGGGGCTGGAGGGAGAGTATGCAGAGGATGAGAGCCTCTCCGGAGAAGAAGCACACCGAGGCGTCCCGCAGGCCGACGGCATCGAGGCTCAGGGAGAGGGCCTTGAGGGCCCGGGGGCCGGCATTCGGCTCCACCACGAGGAGGACTCCGGACGTGGGATCTCCCGAAAGCCGGAGGAGACCCTGCCTGTCGGCGATTTCATCCAGGCATGAGCTCTCCGCGAGGAGCTTGGCCTCGTAATCCGCCCTTTCGCTTTCAGGCGGAGGGGTCTTTTCTCTCTTCGAGTGAGACACGGCGCACGTAGAGTATCCGCTGGAAAGAGGTTATGAGGGCGCCGAGCGCCACGGCCCACACGCCGACGTTGAGGATGCCCAGGATGGCGCAGCCCGAGAGGAGCACGACCCTGCCCGCTCTCTCGAGCAGCCCGACCTGGCACTCGTACCCGAGGCCCTCGGCGCGGGCCCTGGTGTACGAGGTGAGCAGAGAGAAGGTCATCGCCAGCCCCGTCAGCAGGACCTCCACCGGCCGGGAGAAGCTCGCGTAGAAGAACATGATCCCGACGAAGACCGCCGACTCCGAGAAGCGGTCGAGCGTCGAGTCGAGGAAGGCCCCGAAGGGACTGCTGCGGTTGGACTGCCGGGCAACCGCACCGTCAAGCGCGTCGAACAGACCTGCGGCCAGCATGACCGCCCCCGCCACCCTCGTGCGCCCATCGCCGAACAGCAGGGCGGCGACCAGCGAGAGTATCCAACCCACGACGGTGAGCGTGTCCGGACGCACCTGGAGCGAGGAGAGGAGGCGGATCAGAGGCCCCAGGAAAAACTGGCGCAGGGATTCCTTGAAAGACACCGGCCGGCGCGGCTCACGACGTGGCAGGCTCACGTGTTATCTACCTCTCCTTCTCTTCCAGGCTCTCTCCGGCCTCACCCGAGACAGGCACGACCGGGGCGATGCTCCATGGCTCGAAGACCAGTGTACCCCGAAGATACCTCGCGGTGGCGGCCACTATGGCCACCACCGGCACGGCGAACAGAGCACCGGCAACACCGTAGAGCGCCGTGGCGGATAGCATGGCGAACATGACCCAGAGTGGGTGTACCCCCACCGAGCTGCCCATGATCTTCGGGACCAGCAAATTACCCTCGAGCTGCTGCGCGAGCAGGAAGAGCAGCGCGACCACGAGCGCCTTTATCGGCCCGTCGAGCAGGGCGAGGACGACGGCCGGCACCGCTCCCAGAAAAGCCCCGAGGACGGGGATGAGCTCTGTGAATCCCACCCAAGCCCCTATGAGCAACGCGTAGTCGCCGCCGGTAAAAAAGACTATGGCCCACCCTATCGTGCCCATCAACAAGCACAGCAGAATCTGCGCCCTCAGGTAACGGGCGAGAGAGTCCTCAACCGCGTGGAACAGCCCGACCGTCTGCTCTCGCACTGTCTCCGGAATCATCCCGAGGGCCGCCCCCACCACCCGCTCCCGATCAAGCGCCAGGTAGATCGACACGATGAGCATCAGGAACAGGTTCAACACCGCACCGAAGATCCCGAACACGCCCCCGATAAACCCCAGCGCTCCTTTGAGGATCGTCCCCGCGGGCGGCAGGTTGTCCCTTACCAGGCGAACCACCGAGTCCCGGTCAACCAGCGCCACCCGCTCCCCGATATATGGCAGATGCCGGATCCAGGACAGAAACGAGGTGGCCTGCTCGACGATCACCCGCGGGTTCTCGAAGAGCGCCTGCACCTGCCTTATGGCCGGCACTATCACCACGAGCAGCGCGGCGGCTGCTGCGAAGACCAGCGCCAGGTAGACCGTCAGAACCGAGACCAGACGCGGCATACCCCTTCTCTCCATCCCACGCACGAGAGGGTTTAGCGCGTAGGTGAGCACCATAGCCATCAGAAAGGTGAGGAGCACCCCGCTTATCTGACGCACCAGGGCCACCAGCACCACGAGCGCGGCAGCGAGCAGTACGTACTGCAGATATTGGGATACAAGCAGTTTCTTCTCCGACACCAGCTCTCCAGGATACAGGAAGACAGCAGCGCGGGGAGCACCCTGCCTCGGGAAACCCCGCCTAGCAAGTTTACAGCCCCGCGGCCCATCTGTATAATCGGCCGCCAGCATGGGGAGGATGCGGATGCACAGAACACAACATGTTGTTGAAGGTGTTGTTGAAGGAAGGCCCGAACTTCGGGTGCTCACCCGTCCGAAGAAGTATGAGGAGGAGCGCACAGCCGCGGACCCACCCCGGCGCAAGAAACGCCACCGGAAGTCTTCGGTCTTCTGGCGCCGCAGGATGACGGCAGCCGGCCTTCTCGCGCTCGTCGCGGCGCTTGTGACGGCGGTGATTCTGGGGGCCGGGCACGGTAGGGCGGCCTCCCTGAAGGAAGCCTCTCCCACCCTGATCCTCGCCCGGGCCGGCGGACTCGATATCTCCACACCCATACGCCCCCGGCAGATAGAGGGTCTGGGATACCATCCAGCCGGTAACGGGCTCGTCCCACTCTCCCCCCGCGGCCGGAACCTCTCGGGCAACCCGCTGATCACCATCCTCTCGGGCGAGGCCGGCAGCCCGGTGGGCTACTTTCTGATGGCATCCGCGGGACGTCAGGGTCCGGAGACCGGCGCCCTCGACGTGGGGGCGAAGGCCGGAGCTCCGGTCTACGCTCCGGTCTCCGGGACCATAACCGCCGTGCGGCCCGACCCACTTCTGGAGGGGGCTAGCGTCATAGAGATACAGCCCGACGGCTCTCCGCAGGAACGGGTCGCCGTTGCAATGCTGGGGAGGATAAAAAACGGCGTCGGGGTGGACAGCCCGGTCGAGGCCGGCAGGACACGTCTGGGTACCGTGGCAGACTCCTCATCCGTCATGAAAAACCAGCTCTCCTCCTACACGAAAGGGCCTGGGGATCACGTGACGGTCTCGGTCTACAGGCTGGACTAGCCGGAAGCCAGGAAAGTCCAGGGCTTCGAGACGTAACGTGCGACGCCCCTGAGCTGACCTGCGTGTATCATTAGAGGCCATGTTCGTGAGCCTCTTCTCCCAGAACCCCGCGGCCGCCATAGCGGTACTCCTGGGCTTCGTCGTGGGCATCACGCTGCACGAGGCGGCCCACGCCTGGAGTGCGATGGCGCTCGGAGACGACACGGCCTACCGCCAGGGGAGGGTCACGCTCAACCCGGTCTCACATCTGGACCCGCTAGGCAGCGTCATGTTGCTCATAGCGGGTTTCGGCTGGGGCAGACCCACCCCCATCACCCCGTCCAAGATGCGCGGCGGTATTCTCGGCCCGGTCGCCGTGGCCGCAGCCGGCCCCCTCTCGAACCTGCTCATCGTGGCGATCTGCGCCCTGCTCTTCCGCCTGCCCCAACTTCAGGGCGGCTACGTAGCCCTCATAGTCGTCTCGGTGGCGTTCGTCAATGCGCTCCTGTTCGTCTTCAACCTCATCCCCATCCCCCCTCTGGACGGGTCCAGGGTGGTCTTCCCTTTCCTGCCTCGCTCGCTGGACGGCTTCGTGGCTTTCATGAACCAGTACGGCCCCCTCATACTGCTCGCCCTCTTTCTCCTGCCCTGGCTCCTGCCCTCGCTCTCAGTCTTCAGCTACATACTCAGCTTCAGCCAGCCGATACTACACGCCTTCGGCCTGCCTTCCTTGTTCTACTGAGAGGAGAGAAGAGAAACGGGGCACTCCCCGGCACCGCAGGGAGGGGGGGATCTACGGCCCGGGAAGCTGCCCCATCCGTATTTTACCCACTGAGCGCCGATCATAACACTCGGGGCAAGTTAAGATTGCGTTAAGATACTTTACGCTCTTTACTCTCGACCCGGTCCTGCATGGGCAAGGAGACCGAGAAGGTGCTTCCCTGTTCCGGCCTGCTCCGTACTGTGATCTCACCGCCGAGATGGTCGATGATCTCACGGGCGAGGGCGAGGCCGAGGCCGGTACCGTCGGCCCGGGAGGAGCCCTGGGCGCGGTAGAAGCGGTCGAAGATGTGTTGCTGTTCGGATTCTGGGATGCCGCAGCCGTAGTCTTTGACGCTGATGACGGCGTGCCCGTCTTCACGTTTGAGCGCGAGTTCGACCGGAGAGTTTCCTTCGGAGTACTTTATGGCGTTGTCCACGAGTATGGCGAGCGTACGGTGGAGCTGGGTGGGGTCCGTCTCCACCGGGGGCATTCCCTCCTCCACCTCCACGTTTATCTCGCGTCCGGCATAGGAGAAGTCCCGGCGCAGCTCGTAGAGGATTTCCTCGAGATCAACCTCCTCCGTGCGGAAGGTCAGGGCCCCGGAGTCTATGCGGCTGAGGTCCAGGAGCGTACGGGCCAGGTTCTGCAGGCGTTCGGTCTGGGAGCGCATGTCCTTGAGGAAGGCCTGCCTGACCTCTTCGTCCTCCTCGTCCTCGAGCATCTCCAGGTAGCCGGAGAGGGCGAAGATGGGCGTCTTCAGCTCGTGGGAGGCGTTGGCTATGAACTCTGCCTTGGCCCGCTCCACCTGGCGTTGCTCTGTGATGTCGCGCATGATCGCGAGCGCGCCGTCGTCCAGCGGCGCGGCGCGCACCTCGATCACCTTTCCCTTCGCCTCCACCTCGGAGGTTATCGGGCCTCTCTCCCGACTCTCTGCGAGTATCTCCTGCAGTCGGGAGTGGAACTCCCGGCCGGAGGACTCCAGGAGCTCCCGGGCCCGTGGGTTCAGGAAGGTTGCGTTGAGGTCCGCGTCCACCCCGATGACCGCGTCGGTCATCCCGTCGAGGATGGCCTTGCTCCGCTCCTTCTCCTGCTCCACCTGCCGGAACGCACCTTCCAGAGAAGATGCCATGGCGTTGAACGTCGCCCCAAGATCTCCGACCTCGTCCTTGAGCGTAGTCTCTATCCGTTCGCTGAAGTTCCCCGCCGCCAGCCGGTCGGCCGCGATCCCGAGCCGGGTGACCCGCCGGGCGATCATGTCAGCCGCTATGTAGCCCGCGAGCCCGGTTATCACCAGCGCCAGGATGCCGGCTATCATCGCCAGGCGCTGGATGTTACCGAGGGCCGCATCCGCGTTTAGTATGTCGCTCTGCGCGTAGAACTTGAGGAAGACGATGGCCTTGTCCTTACCCTGGGCCGGGACCGCGTAGGTGTAGACTTCCTGTCCCTTGCGCACGCCGAGCTGGATCGTGTGCGGCGGGCTCTGCTGCGGGCGGCGGGTCTTTATGGCCTCCCTGACCGTCGTCGGATTCCAGCCTTCGCTGAGGTTGCCCGCCACCTGTTTACCGTTCTGCACGATACCCCACTGCACGTCGTGGCTCGCCGCGAAGTTCTGCAGGCGCGAGTAATCGAAGTGTGGGTTGCGCTGGATCTCGCGCTGGAACTGCTCGCCGACCTGCTGGAAGTTCGCCTGACTCGCCCGGTAGAGCGTCTCGGCCAGTATGGGCTTGACGACCTCGTAGGCCGTCGCCCCCGCGAACGCCGCGACCAGCACGAAGAGTGCCGTGAGCCAGGCCCGGATGCCTACCCGCGGCCAGCCCGCACCCTTGCGGCGCGGCGCACCTTCCTTTTTCCGGGCTCGTTTCCTACCGAAAAACATACCCGACGCCCCGCGCGGTGTGGATGAACTCCGGGTTGCGAGGGTCGCGTTCGATCTTCTCGCGCAGGTGGCGGATGTGCACGTCTACCGTACGTTCGTCGCGGAACTCGTCCCCCCAGACCCTGGTCAGCAGGGCGCTGCGCGAGAACACCCTGCCGGGGTTGGAGGCCAGCGTGACGAGGAGCTCGAACTCGGTGTAAGTGAGATCGACTTCCCGGCCCTCGACCGACACCCGGCGGCTGGGGATGTTTATCTTCAACCCATCGTAGCTCAGCTCGTCCTGGCGCTGTCCCGCCGGCACCGAGACCCGGCGCATGATCGCCCGCACCCTCGCCACCAGCTCTCTCACGGCGAAGGGCTTGGTCACGTAGTCATCAGCGCCGAGCTCCAGGCCTACCACCCGGTCTATCTCGTCGTCCTTCGCGGTGAGCATGATGATCGGCACGTCGCTCTGCGCCCGGATCCTGCGGCACACCTCGGTGCCGTCCAGCTTTGGCAGCATGATGTCCAGGATGATCAGGTGCGGCTGATAGGCCGGGAAGGCCTCGAGTGCCTCTTCACCGTCGCCTGCGGTGCGCACCTCGAAACCCTCGCGCTCGAGCGCGCGGGTGAGCATCTTCTGGATGGAGGGCTCGTCGTCTACCAGAAGGATCTTACGGGTGACTCCCTGTACGCTCTGAACCACTCTCCCTGTGCCTCTTCTCTCGCCACGGGATCAAGCCGGTTGCACGTCGTGCCCTGCACCTCGATTCTAGCATGCTAATGGGGATACATTAACCGCTGAACGCGCCAGAGAGCATCTCCAGGACGGCGTCGAGGAGGTCATCTTCCCTCTCGATGCGCACCACCTTCAGCGGGACGCGCCTCCTGAGATAACCTGCCACGATCCGCAGCTCGTCCGGACCCCGGACGGGCTCAACCCACCGGCCGCCGAGCACTCCTCTGGCGAAACGGCGGACTTTCTCTTCCTCCCCAAGGCAGAAGGTGCGGTATCCGGCGAGCCTCCCGCTTCGGAAGGTGAAAGCCTCCACGCAGCCGGACTCGGAGGCCGCAGAGAGCACCGCGCACACGCCCTCCGCGCCTATCGCGGCCCGGGTGGCCCTGAGCCTCTCGATTCCGAGGATGAGGTCCCGCAGACGGGCCGCGCCCTCGAACTCGAGCCGGGCGGCGAGCCGGTCACGCTCCCGCCGGAGAGCCTCAAGCTTCTCCTCCCCGCCCCGGCCGCGCAAAAGCGCGGCGATCTCCTGGACCACCTCCCTGCGATACTCTTGCTCGTCCATCCCCGAACACGGCCCGCAGCGTCCCATCTGCCCGTAGAAGCAGGGACCATCCCCCTCACCCGGGCACCGCCTCAGGGGAAAGATCCTGCCGAGGGCCTCGATGCAGCAATCCACCATGCCGGCGCTGCCGTAGGGACCGAGTACGATCTCCTCTCCTCCGCCGGGTGCGGCGACCCTCTCCGGCACCGGGTACCTCTGCGAGAGATCCAGCCTCACGTACCACCCCGCCCGCTCAACACGGCCGGCCGCGTTGTAACGGGGCAGAAGGCGCCGGATCTCCCGCGCCTCGAGCAGCAGCGCCTCGAGCTCACTCTCCGTCCGCCGGTACCGCACCCCGGCGGCCTCCTCGACCAGGCGGGCCACCTTGCGTCGGCCGTCCCCGCCGCTGAAGTAGCTCCCGACCCGCTTCCTGAGGTCCTTGGCCTTCCCGACGTAGAGGACCTCCCCCCGCCGGTCCACGAAGTAGTAGACCCCCGGCGCATGCGGGAGATCCCGCGGGATGATGTACCGCTTGCTCCTCCTCCGCCCTCTCCGCAGAGATGCGGCCTCCCCCACCGTGGTCACCCCCATCTCATCGAGCAGCGGAAGAAGCCTCAGAAAGACCCTGGCGGTCGCCGAAGCATCGGCGAGCGCCCGGTGGTTGGGGTTCGGCCCGATGCCGAAGTACTCGACGAGCGAGGCGAGCCGGTACCGCCGCAGCCCGGGCACGAGCAGACGGGCGAGTTTCAGGGTGTCGAGCGCGGGGGCCTGCAGCGCCCGCCCGAGCGCCGCCTCGACGAACGCGCAATCGAAGCGCACGTTGTGCCCCACCAGCACGGCCCCTTCGGCGAACCCCTCGAAGCGGGAGGCCACCTCGCTGGCGGGTGGGGCCCCACGGACCATCTCGTCCGTTATCCCGGTGAGCCTGACCACGAAAGGATCTATGGAATGCCCGGGGTTCGCGAGCGAGGCGAACTCCTCGACGTTGCGCCCGCCCCGCAGCCTGACCGCTCCTATCTCCGTGATCCCACCCTCGCGCGCCGAGGATCCCGTCGTCTCCACGTCGAAAACCACGTACTCGGCCTCGTCCAGCTCGAGGGAAGCGAGGTTCACGACCCCGAGCATCCCCTGCTCGTCCCACGCGAACCGGCCATCTCCGGCCACCAATCGCTCCACGAGGCCCCTTGCCTCGCCGTTGGCGTCGGGGATGGCGAGAAACTCCCTTGCTATCTCCTCGGGTGATGCAGCCCCCCGGCTTCGGAGAAAGCCGTAGAGGTTAGAGGACACGCGTCTCCGCTCTCTTGGCGGCCTCGGCTATGGTTCTCGCCTGCCTCTCGGTTATGCCGGGGATGCTCATCAGGTTCTCGTAAGTATATTCATCGTCGAGGAGCCCGCTCGCCAGCACCCTGTCCCGGGTCTTCATACCCACCCCGGGCAGGATCTCGGTGTGGAAGATCTTGCCGCGCTGGATCCTGAGCTGATCCACCCCGGCGAGCCTCTCACCGTCGATGAGTATCCTCCTGAGGGTCCTGGCGAAGAGCTCGACCTGCTCGGGATGGTAGACGCTTCGCCCCATCAGCGCCGGCGTCATCGGCAGGGGATGCAGCAGGTTGGCGTCCCGCACGGTGGTGTGCCCCGGCGGCTCGTTCGGGCTCAAAGGGTCCGGGTCACCGAGCCTCTGCGCCCGCAGCGCGTGCTCGAAGACCTGCTCCTCGAGATCTCCTTCGAGGTCGAGCTCGGTCACCACGGGCCTGCCCCGGAAGCGGTCGTTGCGGTTCGCGGCGTACAGGAAGACGCGTCCGCTGCGCTCGTTCTCGTAGAAGGTGACGATCGCCCTGGCGCGCTTCTCACCGATCCCGGGCAGCCGCGCCAGGGCTTTCACGTCGCTCTCGTCTATCATCCGGCGCAGCCCTTCCGGCTCTATGGCCTCCGCAGCCTTCGCCGCGGCCCTCCGGTCCACCCCCCTCACGCGCTCGAGCATCCCCTGTACGCTGTCGGGGAAGACGCCGCGGCGGAGGTGGTTGATCTTGCGCACGGCCGTGAACTCGCTGTACTCCTCCCAGCGCCAGACGAACTCCCGCACCCGCTCCACCGCCGCGTAGTCCTCGGGGACGAACTCTATGGTCACCGCGTCGCCGATGTAGCGGCCGTTGGCGCCGGCAAGCGTCTCGGCGTCGCGCATCACCTGTACCTTGACCGAAGGGGAGTAGAAAGAGAAGTGCACCGGCACGCCCGGCGCAACCTCCTTCATCAGGCGCAGCCTGAAGATCTTCTCCTCTGGTTCCGATCCCAGCATCGGGATTACATTCTAGCACCCTGCCCCAGCAGAACCTCCTCCCGCAGCACGATCGCCTCGACCTCTTCCCCGGGCCGCACCTCGGCCCCGGGACCGATCAGGGCGAGCGCGTCCGCCTTCGTGAGCGAGCTGACGAGCCCGGAGCCCTGCGCCCCGGCGGACTCGGCGCGCCAGCCCCTCCCGGTGCGCAAGAGCCGCACCCGTATCGCGTGCAGCCTCCCCACCCGGTTGTGCACCATCTCGTCGAAGTACACCTTTATCCGCGGCCGCCTCGCATCCTCCCTGCGCCCGGCCATCTTCATCAGCGCCGGACGTACGAAGACCTCGAAGCAGACCATCGCGCTCACCGGGTTGCCCGGAAGCCCGAAGACCCTGACCCCCTCCCGACGACCGAAGAAGAGCGGCTTCCCGGGCTTGAAGTTTATCCCCCAGAAGACCTGCTCGACGCCGAGGTCGCGCATCGCGGCCTTCACCAGATCCTTCTCCCCCACCGACACGCCGCCGCTGGTCAGGACCACATCCGCCTCCGAGAGCGCCTCCTCGACCGCAGAGCGCAGCGTACCCTCATCGTCGGAGGCGGCATACAGCCTGCGTGCCACCGCTCCCGCTTCCTGCGCCTGCGCGACGAGCGCGTAGGAGTTGGAGTCGTAGATCTCCCCCGGCTCGAGCCCCCTCTCACCCGGCTCGACGAGCTCGCTCCCGGTCGAGAGGACGACCACCCGGGGCCTCCCGAATACGGGAAGCTCCGCGTACCCCTGGCTCGCGGCGAGCGCTATCTCGGGTGCTCCGATCTCGGTCCCTGCGCGCAGGATCACCTCGCCCGCACGCACGTCCTCGCCGCTCCGGCGTACGTTCTGCCCGGGACGCGCCGGCTTCTTCAGCTCGAACTCCTCGCCCCAGCCGCTCGTGTTCTCGACCATCACCACCGCGTCCGCCCCCTCGGGGACGACGCCGCCGGTGAAGATCTTGATCGCCTCCCCCTCCCCGACTTTTTTCTTCGACGGGCGGCCCGCCGGGGCCTCGTCCACCACCCGGAACACCCGCCCGGCCCCGGCGTCACGGCTCCTCAGGGCGTAGCCGTCCACCGCCGAGTTGTCAAAAGGCGGAGAGTCGAACTTCGCCACCAGATCCTCCGCGAGCACGAGCCCCCGCGCCTCGGACAGGGGCACCCCTACCGCAGACGACCGCGGGGTGTTCTTCAGGATGATCTCCACGGCCTCTCCGTAATCCAGGAGCCTGTCGAAAGTCTGCACGACGACCTCTCCCTTCGATGTCGAACTTCAGGACCCGGGCTGCCTCACCAGCACCGCGTGCACCTCCCCGGGACCGTGCACGCCGACGGTGAGCGTCATCTCGATGTCCCCGGAGCGGCTGGGGCCGGTGTGGAAACAGAGGTCGGGGGGCATCCGCCCCCCTTCGTACTCCCCGAGAGCCTCCTCCAGCGTGCCGAGCAGCCTCTCCTCCGGCACGAGCACCACGTGCACCGGCGGAAGGAGCGTGGCGAGCCTCCCCCCGCCGCTCTCGAGCAGCAGGCTCCCGGTCTCGGCGAGCGCCCACCTCGCCTCGGTCACTCCTGCGTCCGCCTCCTCCAGGGACCTCCGTTCTGCACCGCCCCGGTAGACGGCCACCTCCAGCCCGGCCTCTTCGAGGCCCAGCCCTTCCAGAAACTTCCCATCCCACCGCACGACCCGCCGCGCACCTCTCCCCCGCAGCACCTCGAGCACGTAATCACGCGCCTCCTCGATGCCGGATGCACGCACCGCGTGCCCGCCGACCGCTTCGAACTCCCGGACGAAGCGCTCCGCCGGGTCTTCATGCCCCTCTTTTCTTCCCCCGTCCGCGCGTGGTGTCCAGGCCACGTCCGGAGCGCGGGTCGGATGGTAGCGCCCGGCGCGGGTGCGGTGCCGTATCCCTTCTAGGAATTCTTCCCTCCTCGCCACCAGATCCTCCCCTCCCGCCAGAGCTCGCGGAAGCTCTTCTCCGCCAGGTGCGGGATCTCGCGGGACTCCGCCCATCCCTTCAAGGGCCCGGGGAGGGACCGGGCGACCCCGTCCCTGAGCAGCGGCCCCTGCACGCCCCGCGCGGCTTTCGCCCCGATCCCGTAGAGTCCGGGACGCCTCATCCCGAATTCGAACGCGTCGAAGGCGAGGCGCTGCGCTCTGCCGGAGATTCCCGTTTCGGCCTGCCTGCGGCGCAGCCTGAGCAAAAGCTCGTGCAGCGGGATGCCGACCGGGCACGCCTCCCAGCACGCCCCGCACAGGCTGGAGGCGTGCGGGAGGTCCTTCGCCTCCTCGTCCCCCTTGAGAAGTGGTGTTATCACCGCCCCGATGGGCCCGGAGTAGGTCGAGCCGTAGGCGTGGCCCCCGGTCTGACGGTAGACCGGGCAGACGTTGAGGCACGCCCCGCAGCGGATGCAGTAGAGCGCCTCCTCGAACTCCCCACCGAGGAGGCTGGAGCGGCCGTTGTCGAGCAGCACCAGGTGGAACTCCTCCGGCCCGTCGGGCTCGTCCTCACCCTTCGGCCCGCTCACGAAGTCGGTGTAGACGGTCATCTTCTGGCCCGTGGCGCTGCGGGCGAGGAGCCTGAGGAAGACCGCGAGATCCTCGAGGCGCGGCACGACCTTCTCTATGCCCATCACCGCCACGTGCACCGACGGGACGCTCGCGACCAGCCCCTCGTTGCCCTCGTTGGTCGCGGTGACGACGGTCCCGGTCTCGGCGACGCCGAAGTTGGCCCCGGTTATCCCGATGTCCGCCGAGAGGAATTTCTGCCGCAGCCGCTCGCGGGCGAAGTACACGAGATCCTCCACGTTGGGCGGCAGGGGGTGGCCCGCCTCCTCCGAGAGGACCTCGGCGGCCCGGTGGCGGCTCATGTGCAGGATCGGGGCGACGATGTGCGAGGGCGGCTCGCCGGCGAGCTGCGCGATCCACTCCCCCAGGTCCGTCTCGACGATCTCGAGCCCGAGCTCGGGATACTCCTCCTGGAGGCGGCGGTTGAGCTCTATCTCCTCGGTGGCCATGCTCTTGGATTTGGTGATGAGTTTCGCGCCGCGGCGCCTCGCCAGTTCCCCGATATACCGGACGGCCTCCTCCCCGTCGTTCGCGAAGAAGACCTTCCCGCCCCTCTTCTCGACGGCGGAGGCCATCCGTTCCAGATGGCGGTCGAGGTTGGCCATCGTCTCCTGTTTGATACGGTAGGCGCGCTCCCTCAGCTCGGGTGCGTCCGGCAGGGCGGAGAGGGCAGCGTTGCGGTTTCGGATCGTGTTCTTCGAGTGCACCGCCACCGCCGAGCGCAGCCGCTCGTCCTTCACGGCCACCCTCGCCCGCTCGTTGAAGCCCTCGACCCGGCTCTCGAGCCCCTCCCCCGGGCGTCCCGCCTTCGCCGCCATCCTCAGACCTCTCCCCGCCCCGGGTCCAGAACCTGCGCCAGGTGCAGCACCCGTGTGTCGTGCCCGGTGCGCCGCAGCCGCCCCTCCAGGTGCAACAGGCAGCTCGGATCGCAGGAGATCAAAGTATCCGCCCCGCTCTTCTCCAGAGCCCGGATCTTCTGGTCCGCCATCGCCGCGGAGACCTCGGGCATCTTCACCGAGAACGTCCCCCCGAACCCGCAGCAGAGCTCCTCGTCCTCCCAGTCGAGCAGTTCGAGCCCGGAGACGCCGCGCAGTATCCGCCGCGGCTCTTCCAGCACCCCGAGCTCGCGCCGCTGGTGGCAGCCGGCGTGGAAGACGGCCCTACCGGAGTACGAGGCTCCCGGATCCTCCATCCCAATCACGTTGGCCAGGAAGTCCGAGAACTCCCTGACCCTGCCGCCCAGGGCCTCCGCGCGCCCTCGCTCCTCCGGCGTCTCCTCGAAGAGGAGCGGGTAGTAGCGCGAGACCATCGTCGAGCACGACCCGGACGGGCATACGACGTAGTCGAAGTCCTCCCGCTCGAAGACGTCGAGGAAGCGCCGGGCCACGCCGCGCGCCTCGTCGAAGAATCCCGAGTTGAACGCCGGCTGCCCGCAGCAGGTCTGACCCTCCGGATAGACGACCTCGACTCCCAGGCTGCGCAGGACGCGCACGGTAGCGACCCCGACCTCCGGCCGGATGAGATCCACGAAGCACGGCACAAAGAGCGCCACCCTCAACGAAAGGCACCCCCGATCACACGCTTTCCTTCGGAGATCATTCTACCGCGGTGGGCTTCGCGGAAGGCACCCTCAGGGCTTCCAGAGTCCCGCCCGGTGCCCCCGCGATCCGAGACCGCTGGAAACACGCCATGCAACCGGGAGATAATGCGGGAGAAACGACGTCAGGGGGTAAGATCCGATGTCGAAGAAGCTGGCGGCCGAAAACCCGCCGGACGCCGGCAAGGGGTGGGGTGGATCGCGTTGATCTCGGGAACGCACCTCAAAAACAAGGCGTCTCTGTACACGCTCCTGGTCGTTTCGTCGTGGTGCATCGCGGCCTTCGGGTTCGCCGCGCTGGCGAAAGACACCCCGGCGCGCGCCCTGACGACCCATCTCTGCTACTGGTCGACCGCCACGTTCGCCTTCGGCAGCGCGGTGTGGGCCGCGCGGCAGAACGGAGGCAGGGAGAGAAGATTCTGGGCGCTGTTCGCAGCCGGTCTTCTCACCAGCTTCTGCGGATACCTGCTGTGGCAGATGGGTCCGGACGGCGCAAGGCTCGCGCTCCCGAGGGATCTCTCGTACACCCTCTCCTACCTGCTCCTCTTCGTGGCGCTCCTCTACCTGCTCGGGCTCTACACCCGGGGCATAGCCCCTCTGGCCCCGCTCGACGCCCTGAGCGTGATGTTCTCGTCGGGCATGGTGGTATGGTACTTCTTGCTCGCTCCGGCAGCGCCGGTCCACGGGAAGAGCCCCGGGGAGATCGCAGACACCCTCTCGGGGCCGGCGATAGACGCCGGGTTGCTCTTCCTCTGCCTCACGCTGCTCTCGAGCCGCAGCAAACCAGGCTTTTCGGGCTGGCTCGCGGGGGGATTTCTGGCCCTGGTGGCCGGAGACCTCGCCTGGGCCGGGCTCGAACCCTTCAAACCCTACGAGCCCGGCAGGTGGCCGGAGCTGCTGTGGACCCTGGGGCTGGTGCTGTTCCTCGCGGCGGCTCTGAGAGCATCCTCGGAGCCCCAAGACAGCCAGAGAACGGGGATCAGCCCCTGGCGGGTGTTCCTGTTCTGGGCGGGACCGCTCTCCCCGGCCGTGCAGTACGCCTTTTTGCTCGCCTGGGCGACGCTGCACCCGCCGGTGCCGGCGTACGTGAGCTGGACGGGGGTGGGGCTCATGCTCTACCTCGCGCTGCGCATCTCCGCCCTCTCCTACATAAACCGCTCCCTCAGGCTCGAAGCCGAGAGAGACGCCGTACGTCGGGAGCAGAGAAGGATCTCGAGCGAGCTGCACGACTCGCTCAAACAGAACGTCTACGGGGCGACGCTCCTGCTGGAGACCTGCAGAAAAGCGAGGGACCAACGAACCTCCAAGAGGCTCCTCGAAGAGGCGCTCTCCGCCTGCAGAGAGTCCGGACACCTGCTCGAAAGCTCCATCGAGGAGCTGCACGCCCGCTGCGAAAACTCCGGGGTGGAACTCGACGCCCTCCTGCAGAGGACGCTGCGGGACATAAGCAGCCACTTCGGAGTCCACACCCACCAGGACCTGCGCGCGGATTGCGGCACGCTGGACACCACCCGGCGCGCCGCCGCCTACAGGATAGCCGCTGAAGCGCTCTGGAACGCGGCGAAGCATTCCAGGGCCTCCAACGTCTGGCTGGAGTCCAGGAAAGTCGGCCGGGTGCTGCTGCTCCGGGTGCGCGACGACGGGAGGGGCTTCGATCCCACCTCTCCAACCCCGGGAGTCGGGCTCTCGCTCATGAGGAACCGGGCGGAGGAGGCGGGAGGCACCCTGGACATCTTCTCCTCCCCGAACAGGGGCACCACCGTACAGGTGAGGTTCGAGCTTGGATGAGGGTGCTCCTCGTCGAAGACCACCCCACCATGAGGCTGGGCATCCGGGCAGCCCTCGGTCTCGCCGACGATGTAGAGGTAATCGCAGAAGCCATAGGCGCCGGGGATGCCCTCCATCTCAACCAAAAGCTCAAACCCGACGTCGTGCTGCTCGACCTGCACCTCGGAGGGGAGCCCAGAGGCGCTGAGATCTGCCGCAGGATTAAAGAACTTCCAGACCCACCCCGCATCCTCGTATACTCCGCCTACAACTTAGAAGAAGACATCCTCCTTTGCAGGCTCTCCGGTGCCGACGGCTATCTGCACAAGAGCGAGGGACCGGAGAAGCTCCTCGAAGCCTTGAGGGAGGTCCACCGCGGCGGAAGGTTGTGGCTGGAGGGAAGGGAGGAGGGCCATCCCGGCCTGCAGGATGTCCCGGGCATCACCCATCTGACGCCCAAAGAGAAGGAAGTTCTCCTCCTCTTGCTGGAGCGCTGCTCCAACGCCCAGATCGCGGAGCAGCTCTACATCTCCGAGCGTACGGCCAAGTTTCACGTGAAGAACATCCTCAAGAAGCTCGGCTTCTCCTCGCGCAGGGAGCTCTTCCGGCACCTCACCGGCAGTTAGGCGCTCGCAAAAGGACAGGTCGCAACCTGTCCCCCGATCGTCGAAAAACTGTCCCGAAAGGACAGTGTGCCGGCGATGGGCAGCTGGTAGGCTGACGCCGGCGCACCGGAAAGATCGGCAGGAGGAGGGCCAGGGTGAAAACTCTCGAGCGACACCTGATCCTGGGCTTCGACGCCGGGTGTATGACGTGCAGCGACCTGGCGCATAGCATCGAGGAGGCAGCAGGGGGCAGGCTCGAGGTCAGAAGCCTCCACGACCCGCAGGTCGAGCACTGGCGCAAGCAGGCCCTCGGAGAGAACGCTCCGTGGGCTCCGACCTTAATCGAGGTCAGGGGCGGACAGGTCAAAGCCTGGACCGGGCTGAGGATGGGGTTGGTCTTGAGCAGAAAGCTCGGTCCTGTCACAACGTGGCGGGTAATGCAGGTTTTGAGCGAAGTCAGAGGACCCAAAAGTGCTGCTGAGAGGATAAACCGTAGACAGTTTATCAAAGGTGTGGGCGGTGCTACCGTTGCGATGTCAGTACTGTCAGGTACCAATTTGTTCTCTGCTTCTGCAGAAGCAGAGGAGCACTGGGTTTCTGAACTCTCCTTTGCTTCATCCAAGGAGCTCTCTCATAGACAGGCCATATCGGCCTGGAATCAGCTATCTCGAGAAAAATACTTGCAACACTTGTTAAACGTCCAGGCAGTAAGGGAAAATCCGAGTGCGAGTCGTTTAAGTGAGAAGCTAGGATCTAGTGCTGAAGGTAAACATACCCCATACTTGTCTACCGGCACTGTTCAGGGGGTTCGCCATGAGCTGGTCGGGGGCGGTTCTTTGTTAGCCCTTTCCTATCTTTTAGGCGATGCACTTATAGTTTCTTATCAGCTCAGCAGAAAAGGCAAAAGATACAAACAATCCTCCAAGGTAATCGTAAGAGTAAGCGAAGAGTACGCCTGGATTCTGGCCTCGGCAGAGGATGACAATATTGCTCAGGCTCCCATAGTTGGAGCGGAACCTAATGTTTCTACGCAGTCAAGCAGATGCCGGAACAGTAGATGTCCCTCTTGTTATAGATGCGAATGTGTAAGCTTGAGTCTTAGATGCGCTTTTAATTGCTGTGCACCTTGTGGTCTCTCTTGCTCGAACCCATGGACTTGCTTAGGCTGTGTGGGAGTATACTGTCCCGTATGTCTGAGCGTAAATAAATGTTGCACCAAGCGCGGATGCGCATATGTGTGCGTTGGGCCATGATGACTGGCATAAGCGAGGTATACTAAACCAATCGGCAGAAAGGTGGCGAAGGATCGTTGAGCGACCAAAGTGAACCGCAAGGCTCGCCGTCCGGTTTGCCTCGTTTGGGGATGACCATCTGGGGGATTCTCGCATTAGCCATTACAATGGGTTTGGTGGCGCTGGCGTGGAACAGTACCGGGGCTGCTACAGGCCTCGTGCAGATGAGGATCTTTCTGGTGGGCTGGGCCGTGGCCGCCGTGATGACCGTCGCGGTAAGGCTCTTGTCCGGTACGATCTCCCGGAGGGATGGTCGTGGGTCTGGCTCGTTGACGGCCATGGAGCTCTCATACCACCTGGTCGTGGGGTGCGCGGTGGGGCTGGCCATCGGCACGACAGACTGGAGCAACCTGCAGATCGTCGGGTGGTGGCAGCTATGGTGGACGGTTCCGCTCGTTTTGGGCTACCTGGGCAATCTGGCGGCTCTCCGGAGACGGAGGCAGGGACGATAAGATGGACTCCGGACGGTAAGCCGAGCCGGATGGCACTCGCTTGATAAAGACCCACGCGCTCACCAAGCGCTACGGCAGGAAAGAGGCCGTTAGGGGCGTGAACCTGGACGTAAGGCGAGGCACGCTCTACGGTTTCCTCGGCCCCAACGGCGCGGGCAAGACGACGACCATAAAGCTCCTTTGCGGCCTCCTGCGCCCCACCTCCGGCGAGATCACGGTGGCAGGGGTGGACGTGGTCAGGGACCCGCTCGAGGCCAAGCGCAGGATCGCCTACGTCCCCGACGAACCCGCGCTCTTCGAGAAGCTCACCGCCCGGGAGTTTTTGGGTTTCGTCGCCGACGTCTACGGCGTGGAGCAGGCAGAGGCCAGGGATCGCTCCCGGGAGCTGCTCGAGATGTTCGGCCTCTCCGGGGAAGCCGACGAGCTGCTGGGTGGCTTCTCGCACGGGATGAAACAGAAGGTGGCGCTCGCGGCGGCGCTGTTGCACGAGCCTGAGGTACTGTTTCTGGACGAGCCGACGGTGGGGCTCGACCCGGCGAGCGCGCGGCTCATCAAAGACGTGCTGAGGAGGTTCGTGGCGCGTGGTGGCACGGTCTTCATGGCCACGCACATCCTCGAGATGGCCGAGGCACTGTGCGACGAGGTCGGGATAATAGAGCGTGGCAGGATGATCGCCTCGGGGACCGTAACGGAGCTCAGGTCGCTCGCCCGATCTTCTCGGGACGACACCCTGGAGGATGTCTTCCTCAGGCTCACCGGCTCCAGCGAGGGCCGCCAGATAGCAGACTACCTGGAGGAGTGAGCCCGGTGGGCACGTGGAGGCTGCTCTACAGGCTCAAGATGAAGACGCTCTTCAGGTTCTCCTCCGACGAGAGGGGCAACCAGCGGATGGCCGGCTACGTCCTCGTTGTGATCGGGCTGCCCCTGATCTTCCTGCTGATGATCGGCTCGTTCTTCACGCTCTTCAGGAGCCTGCAGGGTTCGGTCGCCGGCCGCCACGAGTCCTTCGTGCTGCTCGCGAGCACCTTCGGCGGTGTGGGCGCGTTCGCGCTCTTCGCGGGATTCGGGCGCTCGGTGCAGGTGCTCTACCTCTCACGGGATCTGACGCCGCTGCTCGCGATGCCCTTCAAATCCCGGACGGTCTTCGCGCTCAAGTTCTGGGAGAGCGCACTCGGTGGCTCACTGCTCGTGGGTGTACTCGGGCTCCCGATCCCGCTGGCCTACGGGCTGGCGACCGGGGCCTCCATCCTCTTCTATCCCGTCCTTCTCCTCGTGCTCGCGCTGCTCGCGGTCGTTGCAAACGCCATCGGGATGCTCTTGGTGATGCCGTTCATGAGGCTGGTCTCCCCGGGCAGGGCCCGGGAGATCCTCTACGCCACAGGAATAATCCTCGGGGTGGCCGTGCTCCTCGGCGTGTTGTTCTTCGGCGACCATCCGGGGCAGAAGATGCTCGACTTTCCGCTCCTCACGATCCCGCCCGGAAGCTGGGCCGCCGCGGCCGTCACCGGGGCGGCCTCCCTGAGTGCCACCACCCTTCTCGGAGGTCTGGTACCGCTCGCCGCCGCGACGGCCGCGCTGTACTTCCTCTGCCTGTTCGTCGCCGGTCACCACTACGCCTCGGGGGTCTCCCGCGCCGCCGAATTCGCGGCCGGAGCTCGCCGGCGTCGGAGAAGGGCCATAGAAGGGAGGAGTGAGCTTCCCCTTCTTCCGCGAGACGTAGGGGCGGTGGTGAAGAAGGACCTGCTCTCGCTGCGTCGGGATCTCAGGATCTCCGCGAGCCTCCTGATCCCGCCGGCGTTCGGGCTCTTCTACGCCCTGACGAACGATTTCCAGAAAACAGGAATCCTCGGCCTCGCACCGTATCTCCTGGCCGCGACCCTCTCCGGAGCCAGCACGGGACTCTGGGGGAACCAGATACAGAACGTGGGCTTCGAAGGACGAGCCTACGCTCTCATCCTCTCCTCTCCCATACCGGCGAAGAGGTTTCTGTTCGGCAAGTGGGTGAGCGGCGCTCTGGTCGGCTCGCTGCTCGCCGCGGTGACGGAGCTGGCGCTCTGGCTACTCTCCGGTCCAGGACGACCGGGGTTCGCGGCCGTAGGCCTGATCTTCGGGATCGCCTCGGCGGTCGTCTTTTCATGCTACGCCACGGGCGTCGGGGCGCTCTATCCCCGCTTCGACTGGGAGAACCCCCAGCAATCACTCACCGGGATGGGAAGGGTGGCGCTGGGCGGAGGGGTCTTCGGGTTGCTCGTGCTCGGAGCACTCTGTCTCGCAGCCGGCTACCTGCTCTCGCTCACGATACCCCCACCGGCCGCCTGGTGCGCGGCCGCCCTGCTGTGGGTTGCGGTCACCTGCACCGTCGCGTACGTCGTCTTCAGATCCGGAACGCGGCATCTGCAGGAGATCGAGTGGCGGCTATAACTTCGGGCGGCGCTCGCGGTAGCGGTTCGTGATCGGCATCCTGCGATCGCGTCCGAAGGCCCGGCTCGTCACCTTTATGCCGATGGGAGCCTGGCGGCGCTTGTACTCTGCGGCGTCGACCATCCGGACCACCCGGCGCACGTCCTCCTCGTCGTAGCCTTCGGCCACTATCTCGCCCACCCCCTTGTCCTCCTCGATGTACGCCTCGAGGATCGGGTCGAGAACCTCGTAGGGTGGCAGTGAGTCGGTGTCCTTCTGGCCCTCGCGCAGCTCGGCGGAGGGTTCTTTGGTCAGGACGGACTTCGGGATCACCTCACGACCCTCGGTCTCGTTGATGTGGCGGCAGATGCGGTAGACGAGCGTCTTGGGAACGTCCTTGATGACCGCGAAGCCGCCGGCCGAGTCGCCGTAGAGGGTGGAGTATCCGACGCTCATCTCGCTCTTGTTGCCGGTGGAAAGAAGGATCCAGCCGAACTTGTTCGAGAGCGCCATGAGGACGTTGCCCCGGATGCGCGACTGCAGGTTCTCCTCGGTTACATCCTCGGGTAGCCCCCGGAAGGCGTCGGCGAGCATCTCCCCGTACGCGGAGAAGGCGGGCTCTATCGGGATCTCGAGCACTTCTATGCCGAGGTTCTTGGCAAGCGCGAGCGCGTCGGTGTTGCTCCCTTGGGAGGTGTAACGGCTCGGCAGCAGCACACCGGTCACGTTCTCCGGTCCCAGGGCGCGGGCCGCGATGGCCGCCGAGAGCGAGGAGTCCACCCCGCCGGAGAGCCCGAGGACGGCCCGCGAGAAACCGTTCTTCTGGAAGTAGTCCCTGAGGCCCAGCGTCAGCGCCTCCAAAACCTCGCCCTCCTCGGGCAACAGCTCCTCGACGCGGGGCTCGATTCCCTCCTGCGGTTTTTTCTGTATGAGGCTTGGCCCCTCGACGACGACCGGCGATCCACCCGGGTTCTCCTTGCGCGGACGTGGGTCGTGGAGGCGGTGGATCAGGGCCTCCTCCGGGTGGATGTCCAGCACGAGCAGGTCCTCCTCGAACTGCCGGGCGCGGGCCAGAAGCCGCCCCTGCGGGTCTATGGCCACCGAGTGGCCGTCGAAGACGAGCTCGTCCTGACCACCGACCAGGTTGCAGAAGAAGACGTAGCAGCCGTAGTCAGAGGCCCTGACGGCGAGCATCCGCTCCCGGAAGAGCCCCTTGCGCCGCGAGTAGGGCGAGGCGGAGATGTTGATGAGGACGCTGGCCCCCGCGAGCGCCTGCTCACGAGCCGGCCCCCCCGGGTACCAGATGTCCTCGCAGACGTTCACGCCGGCCAGCGATCCGTCCACGCTGAGGACCGGGACGCCCTCGCCCTCCCGGAAGTAGCGGTTCTCGTCGAAGACCCCGTAGTTTGGCAGGTAGTGCTTGTGGTAGCGGTGGAGGACCTCACCGCCGGAGACTAGGGCGCAGGAGTTGTAGAGGTCTCCGGCGAGATCGACGAAACCCACGGCCGCGATCACGCCCTCGGGCACCCGTCCGGCAAACTCTTCGAGCCCTTCCAGGTTGGCCCGGATGAAGTCCGGACGCAGGAGCAGATCTTCGGGGGGATACCCGGTGATCGTCAGCTCGGGGAAGGCGACGAGGTCGGCTCCATCCTCCAACGCACGTTCCAGGGCGGACGCCGCCTTCTCGACGTTGCCCCAAACGTCGCCTACCGTGGTGTTGATCTGGGCGAGAGCGACCCTCATGCCCCGTAATGATAGCGTCCCCGGCGGTCATGCGCCGCCCTTCTGGTTTAGAATCGCCTGCTGATGGGGCTCTCGCAGCACGGCTCTCCTCTGATCCCGGCCGCGCTCTCCGGCGCAGCCGGGGCGGCCCGTATGCTCCGGGAGGCGTGCGCCGCTTCGGATGGCCTGCGGCTGCGGACGACGGGAGAACTGGCCGCGGACATCCTGCGGGAGCTTCGTGCGCTGGAAGAAAACGCCCCCCCACCTTCTCCCCACCTCCTCGCAGAGGCCGCGGGAAGCTGCGCGGACCTCGCCACCCTCGCGGCCTGCGCGCTGCCGCACATCGGCGAGGAACACCTCTCGCAGGTGGCGGCCGCGGTGCACCTGGCGTCCGGCTCGGCGAAAGCGCTCGGGGCTCTGGGCTGCTCCTCGCCCGAAGATTACGTGCTCCGCGACGCGCGGAGCGCCGCCTGGCGCGCGGAGCTCGCCGCCGGGCAGGCGGACGAGGCGCTTCAGCAGGCCGTCTCTTCGCGGAAGACGGCGCCGGGGTCCGCGTAGCCGCCGAGGGCGGCCCTCACCGCGCGAACCACCCGGGCGAGGTATCCATCCTCGTTGGGGACGAACTCCTCGAGCGCGACCGTCTCCCTCCCGCTCCCATTTGGCCCCCAGAATCTCGCCCCCACCCTCTCCCCGGCCAGGAGGTGATCGATCCCGTCGAGCGGGAGGCGGTAGACGGCCGAGACCTCCTCGCGCTGCAGGCTCATCGTCCGCGGAGGGAGGCCCTCCGGGAGCAGGAAGACCTCGTGCAGCTCGCGGTCCATACCGCCCGGGATCTCCTGTTCTATCCTCCTGGTGCCGAGCCGGACGAGGTCCCGCGGAGCCACCCGCACCCCGAGCTCCTCCGAGAGCTCCCTCAGTCCCGCCTCGATCACGCCCTCCCCGCTGCGGAGGTGACCGGCGCAGGTGACGTCCAGGTATCCCGGGAAGGTATCCTTCTGCGGGGCCCGGCGCTGGACGAGGAGGAAGGAGCCCTCTTCGTCCTCACCCGAGATCCAGCAGTGGAAGCAGCGGTGCCAGAGGCCGCGGCGATGGGCCTCGCTCTTCCAGAGGACCTCCCCGGTCGGGTTGCCGGCGGCGTCGAGAATATCTATCTTCTCATCCACAGAGACCAAGCATACACACCCGAGAAGGAGCGGACACGATGGTCAAGGTGGCCATAGCGAGCTATCTCCCGCAGGATCAGGTACAGAGGATAGAGAAGCTCGACCCCGCCATAGAGGTCCTCTACGATCCCGAGGTGGTCCCTCCCCCGCGCTGGCCCGGGGACCACGTGGGCCCCGCCGACTGGATCCCCTCCCCCGCGCAGAGGGAGCGGCTGCTCGGCATGCTCGCCGAGGCCGAGGTCCTCTACGACTTCCCGCGCGAGAAGGGGGCTCCGATCCCGGACCTGCCGGCGCTCGCCCCGCGCCTGCGCTGGGTGCAGGGGAGCATGGCCGGCGCCGGGGAGGTGGCGAAGAGGGCCGGGCTCCTCGAGAGCGAGGTGGTGGTGACGACCGCAAGCGGGGTCTACTCCCCGTACCTGGCGGAGTTCGCGCTCCTGGCGATGCTCGCCCACGCCAAGCGCCTCTTCCGGCTCCAGAGGGACAAGGCGGCCAAAAGGTGGAACGAGGAGCCCGTGGACACGCTGGAGGGAAAGACGCTCTGCATCGTCGGCCTCGGGAACATCGGCCGGGCCATCGCCTCGCGAGCCCGGCCCTTCGGGGTGCATACGACCGGCGTCAAGCGCACGGTGCGAGAGGACGACCCCGCCCGCGGATACGCCGACGAGCTCTACGCGACGGAAGACCTGCACGATGCCCTCTCCCGGGCCGACTACGTCGCCGTGACGCTGCCCGCGACACCGGAGACCACCCGCCTGATAGACCGGCGTGCGATCTCGGCGATGCGGCGGGGGGCATACTTCATCAACGTCGGGCGCGGGTCGGTGGTGGACGAGGGAGCGCTCGTCGAGGCCCTGCGCGAGGGACACCTTTCGGGGGCGGCGCTCGATGTCTTCGAGACCGAGCCGCTCCCCGCCGGGAGCCCCCTGTGGGAGATGGACGAGGTCATCGTGAGCCCGCACGCCACGGACAACGTCCCCGAAGCCGACCGGCGCCAGACGGACCTCTTCTGCGAAAACCTCCGCCGCTACCTCGCGGGGGAGCCGCTCGAGAACCAGCTGGACAAGAGGCTGCTCTACTGAGCGGCCTCTTGCGGGAGGCGCGCCGGATGTTATATTTCGTTCGAGGAGTCATGGACCCAGCCGAGACATCGAGTACCGGCGCGCCTCCCCCGGGGAGGCGCACCCGCAAAACCCACCCGCACCGGAGGGCCCTCTGGAAGGTCTAGCTCTCCAGGGTGCGAAACTCTTCTTCGCGCTGCTCCTCATCGCCCTGAACGGTCTTTTCGTCGCCGCGGAGTTCGCCCTCGTACGTCTCAGAGCGACCCAGGTCGACGAAATGGAGCATAAGGGCGGGTTCACCGCCCGGCTCGTCGGGGAGGCCACCGACCGTCTCGACACCTACCTCGCGGTCTGCCAGGTCGGGATCACGCTGTGCTCCGTCGGGCTCGGCGTGATCGGGGAGCCCGCCGTGGCGTACTTCCTCGAGCCGGTCCTCGTAGCGGTGGGGCTCTCTGCATCGGCGGCTCTCTACGCCGGACCTGTGATCAGCTTCCTCATAGTCACGGCGCTCGTCGTGGTGCTCGGCGAGCTGGCCCCGAAGACCGTGGCGATCCAGAAGGCCGAGGGGACCTCGCTCGTCACGGCGCTGCCGATGAGGCTCTTCTACTACGCGTTCTTGCCCCTGGTGGTGCTCTTCAACGGGGCGGCCAACGCCCTCACCCGCACGCTCGGCATCCCGCCGGCCTCCGAAGGCGAGGAGAGTCCTTCGGAGACCGAGATCCGGGCGCTCGTCCAGCAGTCGGCGAGGCACGGGATGCTCGAGCAGGAGGAGAGCGAGATGGTCGGCGCGATCTTCGAGCTCAACGACAAGGTGGCGCGCGAGATCATGGTACCCCGCCCCGACGTGGTGGCGCTGCCGGACGGGATGCCTTTCAGGGAGCTGCTCTCGGTGGCGGCCCGCGGCCACTACACCCGCTACCCGGTCTACGAACAGGAGGACCCCGACCGCGTCATCGGCGCGGTGCACGTCAAGGACGTGCTGCGGGTGGTCGACCAGACGGGCAGCGCGGATGCGGATCTCACGGCCCGCGACCTGATGCGGGAGGTTCTCGTCGTCCCGGAGAACCGGCGCATAGACGACATCCTGGAGGACTTCCAGCGGGAGGAGCTGCAGCTCGCGGCGGTCATCGACGAGTGGGGTTCTTTCGAGGGGATCGTCACCATCGAGGACATCCTGGAAGAGATAGTCGGCGAGATCCGGGACGAGTTCGACCAGGAGGAGCCGCAGGTCCTCAAGCTCCCCGACGGCTCCTTCCTCATAGACGGCAGCGTCCCGCTAGAGGTCGCCAACGAGGCGCTCGACGCGAGCTTCGAGAGCGAGGACTTCGAGACGATCGGCGGTCTGGTCTTCGGGGAGCTCGGCCGAGCCCCCGAGGTCGGCGACGAGGTGGTCTCGGATGGTTACATCCTGCGTGTTGACGAGACCGACGGCCCGCGCGTCTCGCAGGTCCTGGCGCGCAGGAGGAGCCCGCCAGAGGGGGAATGATTCACCCTACATCGTCGCGAAAGAAACGTAGATCGCGAGCACGACGAGCGTCAGCACGATCGAGATGATGAGAAGCTCCCGCAAAGGTTCCTCACCTCCCTCCTGCACCTCAGGGATGCGCAACACCCGGCTCCTGCAGCGCGTAGAGCCGGGCGTAGAGGCCGCCGCGCTCCAGAAGTTCTTCGTGGGTCCCGCTCTCCACGATATCCCCGGAGTCTATCACCAGTATCCTGTCCACCTCCCGGGCGAGCCTGAGCTCGTGCGAGATCACGAAGGTGGTCCTCCCCGCGGTGAGGTGTCGCCAGCTCTCGGCGACCGCCCCTGCGACCTCGGCGTCGAGCCCGACCTCGGGCTCGTCCAGGATCAAGATGGGTGAATCCCGCAGCATCGCCCGGGCGATGGAGATGCGCTGGCGCTGCCCCCCGGAGAGGCTCTCCCCGCGCTCGGAGACGAGGGTGTCGTACCCCTCGGGCAGCGCCCGGATGAACTCCGCGGCTCCGGCGAGCTCCGCGACGCGCTCTATCTCCTCCCGGCTCGCGTCGGGGCGGCCGTAGGCGATGTTCTCGGCGACCGTGGCGCGGAAGAGCATCGGCTCCTGGGGCACGAAGGTCACCGCCTCGCGCAGAGAACGCAGCGTGAAGCTCTTGATGTCCTGGCCGTCGATCAGGATCCTCCCCGCCTGCGGGTCGTAGAGGCGGGCGATGAGCGAGGTCACGGTGGTCTTCCCCGCCCCGCTCACGCCGACGAGTGCGACCCGGCTGCCCGCCTCGACGTCGAAGCTCATCCCGTCGAGGACGTAGCCGGCCTGCGGGTCGTAGGCGAAGCTGACGTCCTTGAAGGTCACCCGACCGGCGATGGGGGGCGCGGGCCTGGCTCCCGGCAGGTCCCGCACGGTCGGCTCGGCGTCGAGAAGTTCGACGATCCGCTCGGCCGAGACCAGCGACTGACCGACCTGGTTCGCCTGCCTGCTGAGAGACCACATCGGGGAGAGGAACTGCCCCAGATACGAGACGAAGACCGTGAGCTCCCCGACCGAGATCGCCCCGGCGAGGACCTGCCGCGCCCCGAAATACACCACGAGCGCGACCCCGAGCCCCCCGACGAGCCCGAGCATGAGCCCGAAGCGGGCCTGTATCGCGGCGCTCTCGACGCTCGCCCGCAAAGACTCCTCGCTCTCGCGCCGGAAGCGGGAGACCTCCTCGCGCTCGCGGCCGAAGATCTTGACCGCCCGGATGCCGGTTATGGCCTCCTGGGCGACCGAGGCTATGGCGCCCTCCCTGGTGCGCACGGTCCGCATCCGGCTTATCAGAGCGCTCCGGTAGCGGCTGACGGCGAGGAAGAGGAAGGGCGCGCCGAGCAGCGCGAGCAGCGTGAGCTTCCAGTCGAGCAGGAGCATCACGACGAGCATCCCGAAAAGGATCAGCAAAGAAGAGCCGATCTCGACGACTGAGTCCACGAGCAGGGTCCTGACCTCCCGCACGTCGCCGGTCACGCGGGTTATGGTGTCGCCGGTTCGCCTGTCGGAGTGGTAGTCGAGGCCGAGCTCGTGCACCCGGCGGTAGAGCGCGTTCCTGAGGTCGAAGACGGTCTCCTGCCCGAGCCGTTGCAGGAGGTAGGAGCGCAGCGAGGAGATCCCCCGGCTCGCCCCGCTCACGATCACGGCGAGAAAAGCAAGTGCGGCGAGCAGGATCCCGCTCCCGGCGAGGAAGCGGGGGACGTACCCCGGCAGGCTCTTCCCGCCGAGGACGTAGTCCAGGATGAGGGCGAGCGGCCAGGGCTGGGCGAGGCTCGAGCCCGTCTCGAGCAGCAGGAGGACGAGCGCGAGGAGCATCCCCCTGAGGCGCGGCCTCAGGAAGGGCACGAAGCTCACGAGCGTGCGCCTGGTCTCCTGCAGGCTGGAGACAACCTCGGAATACAGCTTCTTCACGCCAGATAAGATACCGCAAGCCGGAAGGGTAGAATCGCGGGTGTCGGCGAAAACTTACGAAGGAGGGAACGCGGGTGCCAGGAAAGGTCGTGGCGGCGGTGGAGGATCTGCTGTTCAGGAGCAAGATCTCGGCTACCGCCGACAAGCTCGGCGTGGAGGTCTCCTTCCCCAGGAGCGGCGGGAAGCTGCTCGAATCCCTGCGCGAGAGCCCGCCGGACCTCCTGATCATCGACCTCGCCTCCTCCCGCTACGAGCCCGTCCGGCTCCTGCGCGAGGTGAAATCCGGCGAGGCTACGCAGAAGATCAGGACAATCGGCTTCGTCCCGCACGTCGAGACGGACCTCATCCGGGCGGCCCGCGAGGCCGGCTGCGACCGGATCTTCTCCCGCGGGGCGTTCACCGAGGAGCTGCCTGCGATCCTCTCCGGAGAAGATGGCTGCTGAAGATCGCTGGGAGAACCTCTCCTCGAGGAGGCTCTTCGAGACCCCGTACTTCGCGCTGCGCGCCGACCGGCTGCGGCTGCCCGACGGCGCCGTCAAAGACCCCTACTACGTCATCGAGCGTCCGGACGCCGCGATCGTCTTCCCGGTGACGGATGAGGAGCGCGTTCTGCTGGTGCGCCAGTACCGCCCGCCGCTCGGGCGGGAGGAGCTCGGGCTACCGGCCGGGCTCCTCGAGCCGGGCGAGGCGCCCGAGGACGCGGCCCGGCGCGAGCTGCTGGAGGAGACGGGCTACGGGGAGGGGGAGTGGGGGCTCCTCGGAAGGGTCTCCTCCTCGCCTTCGCTCAAGGACAACTGGGCTTACCTCTTCCTGGCGCGCGGCGTGGAGCGGGTGAACGAGGGCCTGAACCTCGACGAGCACGAGCGCCTCACGGTGGAGAGCGTGCCGATCGGCGAGGTGGAGCGGCTGGTGCTCTCGGGTGAGATCTTCAGCTCCAGCGGCGTCGCCGCGGCGCTCCTGGCCCTCAGACGCCTGCGGGGAGGCTCTCCGCGCTAGGCGCGGCGCCAGACCAGGGCCGCGTTCTGCCCCCCGAAGCCGAAGGAGTTGCTCATGGCCGTTTCTACCTGCTGCTCACGGGAGCGCAGGGGCACGACGTCCGGCGGGGCCTCCGGGTCTCTGTTCTCGCAGTTTATGGTGGGCGGGAGGACGCCTTCTTGCAGGGCGAGAACGGTGGCGAGGCTCTCGATGGCGCCCGCCGCACCGAGCATGTGCCCGACGGCCCCTTTTATGGAGCTGACGGGGAGCATCTCCAGATACTCCCCGAAGACCTTCTTCAGGGCTTTCGACTCGGCGAGATCCCCGGCCGGCGTTGCGGTGGCGTGGGCGTTGACGTACCCTACATCCCGCGCCGGGAGGCCCGAGGAGCTTAGCGCCCGCTCCATCGCGAGCACCGCCCCTTCTCCCGAGGGGTCTGGCGCGGTCTCGTGGTAGGCGTCGTTGGAGGTGCCGTAACCGGCGAGCTCGGCGTAGACCCGCACCCCGCGCGCCAGCGCCCGCTCTAGCGGCTCCAGCACGAGCACGGCCGCTCCCTCCCCCATCACCATCCCTCGGCGGTCGGCGGCGAACGGGCGCGACCAGGCCCCGGGATCCTCCGGACCTTTGAGCGCGATCGCGCTGGATGCAGCCAGACCGGCGAGGATCGCCGGCGAGAACAGGCACTCCGTCCCGCCCGCGATCACCGCGTCGGCCGCCCCCGCACCGAGCCAGTAGAGCGCCTCGCCGATGGAGTTGGCCGAGGAGGCGCAGGCGGTCGAGTAGGTCATCACCGGACCCCGCAGCCCGTGGCGCATCGCCAACGCCCCCGCGGGTGCGTTGGGGATGGCCTTGGAGACCAGGCGCGGCTCCCCTCGGGCCGAGGGGTCCCGCGCCAGACGTGCCGCCCCGGCCTCGAGCGAGACGACACCGCCGAAGACCGACCCCATCGAGATTCCGACCCGGTCCCGGTCGAGACCGGAGAAGGGGACATCCCCCAGCAACCCCGCATCGGAGAGGGCCTCCTCCGCCGCCACGAGCGCCATCTGGGTGACCCTGTCCGTGTTGCGGACCAGGCGCTTCGGAAGGTGATCGGTGGCGTCGAAGTCCCGGGCCTGCGCGGCGACCGGGGACCAGCGGGCGAGCACCGGATCGTCCATCTCGCCCACCCCGGAGCGTCCGGAGAGGATCGCCTCCCAGAACGTCCGGACCCCGACCCCGAAGGGCGTGACGGCCCCGAGGCCGGTGACCACAACCCTCACCCGCCCATCACCCATCTCGTGCCAGCCTTAAGATGCATACGCTCACCACGAAGTCGATCTCTCGCGAACATCACCCGGCAAGGATACGCCGCCCCGCGGCGTCCAGTCAAAGCCGCTTACAACAGCATAGCACCCCGCCCGGGGCTCATGCCCTTCTCTTCGCGAGCCTCTCGGCGAGCACCCGGGCTCCGCAGACGACGCTGCGCTCGCCGAGGGCTCCGCGCTCAACCGGCACGCCACGAAAGGCGGGCATGATCGGCTCCGCATCCACAGCCTCCCCGACGAGGCGCATGAACAGGTCGGACTGGGCCACCCCGCCGCCGAGGAGGACGACCTCCGGGTCGTAGGCGTAGACGAAGTTGACTATCGCCCGTCCGAGGTATCCGGCGGCCTCGGAGAGCACCGCGAGCGCCCGCCGGTCGCCGGAGGCGGCCGCGGTGGCGACGGCGAGCGCGGTGACCTCTCCCCCGTCCTGCGGAGCCCATCCGGTCTCGAGCGCCCGCCGGGCTATGGCGGTACCGGAGGCGACGGCCTCCACGCACCCCCGGCGCCCGCAGCCGCAGACGCGCTCGTCGTCGGTTATGACGGTGTGCCCGAGCTCGGCGGCGAACCCACGCGAGCCACCGAAGATCACGCCGTCCACGACGAGCCCGGTCCCGACACCGGTGGAGACGGTTATGTAGAGCACCGAACCGTACCCCCGACCACCTCCGTACACAGCCTCCCCCAGCGCACCGAGGTTGGCGTCGTTCTCGAGCGTGGCGGGGCACCCCAAGATCTCCTCCATCCTTCCAGCAAACTCGAGCCCCCACCACTCCCTGGAGAGGTTGGGCGGGTTGAGGATCACGCCGCCGCGCGGGTCGAGCGGACCGGGAGAGGCGGCGGCCGCCGCGTCGATCCTCTCGCCCGCGGCGAGCGCGAGCACGGCCTCCCCGACCCTGCCGGCGACGTCCCCGTCTCGCGGGGTCTCGAACGTGGTGGAGCCGAGCGGCTTCTCACGACCGGAGAAGATCTCCACGCGGGTCTTCGTCCCTCCCACGTCTATGGCGGCGACGGCCATCTCTAGAGTCCCTCCAGGCCCTGCATGCGGGGGGCGTATGAATCGTGGAGCACGAGCGCGGCCGCACCGAGGGCGACTGCCTCCTCCCCCGAAGCGGAGACCTCCACGCCTATCTGGCGCCGTCCAGGGTAGAGCACCCGTCCGAGCGCCTCCTCCGCCTCCCGCTGGTAGACCTCCCCGACCCCACCGAAAGCCCTGCCGCCGAGCACGACCTTCTCCGGATCCAGCGTGTTGGCGAGCCCCACGAGCGCCCGGCCGAGCATCCTGGCGGACTCCCCGACCTCCTCGAGCGCGAGGCGATCCTCGGCGGCTGCGGCCCGCCGCACGGCCTCGTAGTCGAGCGCGGCCGGATCCCGTCCGTGAATCTCGCGCAGGGTGCTCCCCTCCCCGGCATCGAGCCTGCGGCGCACGCGGTCGGTTATCTCCCGCGGCGAGCAGTAGCGCACGAGGCAGCCCCGGTTCCCGCACCCGCAGACGGGGCCGTCGGGATCGAGGGGGATGTGACCGATCTCACCGGCGGTCCCGCTCCTCCCGCGGTAGAGCTGCCCGTCGACGAAGATCCCGGCCGAGATCCCCCAACCGGCGTAGACGAAGAGGAAATCACGCACCCCCCGCGCCGCCCCGATCCAACGCTCCCCCACCGCCGAGGCGACCGCGTCGTTGTCGAGCACGACCGGATAGCCGCAGGCGGCCTCGATCTTCTCCCTGAGAGCAACCTCCTCCCAGCCTTCCATCCCCGGCGGGCCATAGACGACCCCACCGCGGGGGTCGTCTATGGCCCGCCGGGGATGGAAGGCTGGGAGG